>NZ_JAGUUD010000028.1:0-70731 GCF_020177535.1 Paraburkholderia sp. XV
GGTGCCGCCCCGCACAGGGGCGACGCGTGAAGCACGCTAGCGAATCGCGGATGCCCGCGCAAAGCCAAAGACGCCACCCGGCGGTGCTCGAAGCACGAAGGCAAATCGCGGATGCCAGCAAAAGCAAAAAGCAAAAGCAAAAAGCAAAAGCAAAAAGCAAAAGCAGAAAACCTCACCCCACCGTTTGCCCCGCGCCAGCGCCCGCCCCCGCCCCCGCCCCCGTATGCTTCTTCCCCCGCTGCTTCAACACACGCGCCTGCAGCACGATCACCAGCAACAGAAACACGCCCCGTATCACCGACTGCCAATACGCCGACAGGCTAATAAACCCAAGCCCATTCTCAAAGTTCAGCAAATTAAAAACGAGCCCAAGCAACAGCACGCCCGCGATCGTCATCGCGATCGACCCTTCGCCGCCCGTCAGCAACGTGCCGCCGAGCACCACAGCCGAGATCGCGAACAACTCCCAGCCGACGCCTTCATTCGGTTGCCCCGCGCCAAACTGCGCGGCGAGAATCACGCCCGCCAACCCCGCTAGCAAGCCGCTCACGGCATACACGGCGACCAGCGTGCGGCTAACATTCAGCCCCATCAGACGCGCCGCTTCCTCGCTGCCGCCGATCGCCAGCGAATGCCGGCCAAAGCGCGTGCTGCGCAGCGCAAGCCAGCCCGCGACGGCAGCGGCGAGCGCGATCAGTCCGGGAATCGGCAGGCCGAACAGATCGCCCTGGCCGAAGTTCGCGAAGTTCGTATCGGACGAAATCGATACCGCATCGTTTCTGCCGAGCAGCAGCCCGAGCCCGTGCGCGCCGAGGCTCGTCGCCAGTGTCGTGATGAATGGCAGAATTTTCAGCCGCGTGATGATGATGCCGTTGAGCACGCCGACCAGCAGGCCCGCGCCCACGCCCGCCAGCACGGCAACCCAGCCGCCGTACGGGCTCGCCAGCGCGGCCACGACACTCGACATCGCCGCGACCGTGCCGACGGACAGGTCGATGCCGCCCGTAATGATCACGAACGCCATGCCGACGGAGATCAGCGCGAACATCGAGTTGTAGCGCCAGAAGGACGTGATGTTGTACTCGGATGCGAAATGCTCGTAGCGCACGAGTCCGAGCACGATCAGCGCGCCAAGCGCGATCAGGATGGGCAGGTTCTTTTTCATCGGATCGTCTTTTGCAAAGCGTTAGCGCGAACGCCGCTGCACGTACACAGCCGCGATGATGATGCCCGCCTTGACGACGAGCGCGGCCGCGTCGGGAATGCCGTGCGCAAGCAGCGTGTAGCGCAGCAACTGGATGATCAGCGCGCCGATCAGCGTGCCGCCGATATACGCCTTGCCGCCCGTCAACGCCGTTCCGCCGACGGCCACGGCCGCAATCGCATCGAGCTCGATGCCGAGCCCGACCACATTCGCATCCGACGACGAATTCACCGAAATCGAAATGAGCCCCGCGAGCCCCGACAGCGCCGCGCACAGCGTGTACGCGATCATCTTCACGCGCGCGGTCGGCACGCCGCTCAAATACGCCGACTTCTCATTGCCACCCGTCACGAGCAGATATTGGCCAAATAGCGTCTTCTTCACGACCCACGCGAAGAACGCGACGAGCGCGAACATCAGCAGCACCTGGAACGGCACGCCTGCCACCTTGCCCAGCGCGATCCACTGGAAGGCGGGGTTGTTGAACGCCTGCAGACTGCCGTCGGTGACGACTTGCGCGATGCCGCGCCCGGCGATGAACAGCACGAGCGTCGCGACAATCGGCTGCACGGCTAATCGCGTGACGAGAAAGCCGTTGAACACGCCGCACACGGCGGCGGCCAGAACGGGCAGCACGAACGCGAGCGCAATGCCGAGCGGTCCGGCGATATGCAGGAACAGCATCGGCGCAAGCGCGCCGGCAATCGCCATCGACGCGCCCACGGACAAATCAATGCCGCCCGTCGCGACAACCAGCGTCATGCCGATGCCGACAATCACGATCGTCACGACCTGCGTCATATTGACGTTGAAGGTTTGCAGCGACCAGAAGTGCTGTGTGAAGAGCAGGTTGAAGACGAGCATCGCCAGCAGCACGACGATTTCGCGCTGAATGGTGATGCGCCGCTTCTTTTTCACGGTCGATGGATCAGGCGACGCTGAAGCCGAAGCGAGCGGCGCGCCGTCGTTGCGCAGCGACTCATCAGCCATGACGGTCGTCCTCCAGTGCATCGTCGATATGTGCGGACTGCGCCGCTTCCACCAGTTGCGAGGTGCCCGCGCTGCCGTAGGCAATCGCGTCCATGATCGCGGATTCGCTCATTTGCGCGCCGTCCAGTTCGGCGACCGTGCGGCCGTCGCGGATCACGACGGCGCGATCGGCCACGGCCGTCAATTCTTCGAGTTCGGAAGCGGACAACAGCACCGCCATGCCTTCGTCGCGCAGTTCGCGCACGATCTTCGCGACATCGGCTTTGGCGCCGACGTCGATGCCGCGCGTCGGTTCGTCGAGCAGCAGCAGCGACGGCTGCGCAGCGAGCCAGCGCGCCAGCAGCACCTTCTGCTGATTGCCACCCGACAGTTCGCGGATCGGTTGATCGGGCGAACGCAGCTTGATGCCGAGCGACGCGATGAAGCGATCGACGATCGCCTGCTGCTGTTTCACATCGACGATGCCGTGCTTCGACAGCGTGCGCAGACAGACGAGCGTGAGGTTGTCGCGCACGGACAGATCCGGCACGATGCCTTCGGCCTTGCGGTCTTCCGTGAGATATGCGAGGCCGCGCGCGATCGCGTCCTGCGGCGACTTCAGCGCGACGTCCTTGCCGTTGATCGACAGCGTGCCGCGCCCGACGGGGTCCGCGCCGAATAGCAGGCGCATCGTTTCCGTGCGCCCCGAGCCGAGCAGACCCGCGAGGCCGACGGCTTCGCCCGCGTGCACATCGAGCGACACGTCGCTCACTTTCGGATGCGCGGACAGATTGCGCGCCGAAATCGCCTTGTCGCCGCGCCGCGCGAGATTCGCCTCGCGCGCGGCACTGTCGTCCTGCACGACGGCGGCGAGCGTGCGGCCCAGCATCGTCGTGACGAGCTGGCGCTTGTCGATGTCCTTCATCGCGCTTTGCGCGACGGTCTGGCCGTCGCGCATCACCGTCACGCGGTCGCACAGCGCATACAGTTCGTCGAGCCGGTGCGACACGAAGATCACCGCGCGCCCATCGTCGCGCAGCTTGCGCACGACGGTGAACAGCAGTTCGACTTCGCGTTCGTCGAGCGACGAAGTCGATTCGTCCATGATGACCATCTTCGCGTCCGACGACACGGCGCGTGCGAGCGCAACCATCTGCTGAATCGCCGTCGAATAGCTACCGGCGGGCTTCTTCACGTCGATCTGCAAGCCGAACGATTCGAGCAGCGCAAACGCGCGCCGCTGGATTTCGCGCCAGTCGATCAACCCGAAACGGCGCGGCTCGCGGCCCAGAAAAATGTTCTCGGCCACCGAGCGGAACGGCACCAGGTTGATCTCCTGATAGATCGTGCTGATGCCTGCTTCGCGCGCTTCCTTGGGCGTGCGGAAATCGATCTCGCGGCCCTCGAAGCGCACGCTGCCGCCCGAGCGCCGGTAGGCGCCCGTGAGGATCTTGATCATCGTCGATTTGCCCGCGCCGTTCTGGCCGATCAGCGCGTGCACTTCGCCCGCGGCGACGCTGAGATTCGCGCCGCGCAGCGCGGGCACGCCGCCGAACGAAATGTCGATGCCTTGCATGTCGAGCAGGGGCGCGCGTGAGGACGGCGGCGGATGAGCGCCGGGGGCCGCGTCGGAAGGCGCGTGGGATTGCGTCACGTGTGTCTCCTTTGTCGACCCGCGTTAGCGCTTTAGCGCTTACGCATGGTCCCATGCAGCGCGGTCGACCAGCATTAGCGCCTTCGCGCCTCACGGTGGCCCCACGCTGCATCGCGAGCGATGCAGCGCCGCCCGTGGTTATCGCAATGGCCGCCGCGAGAAATGACTTGCTGTGGATCGGTTCGCGAGGTCGATGGTACGCCCGGCAAAGCGAAGCGACGTTCCACGGAACGCGAACGCGCGCCACGTACACGTCGCCTCGAACCCTTCCCGTCAGCCGGGCGCGAACGCCCGGTGAAGCCCTGCTTGTCGGCCGTGCCGTGCGCGCCTCGCAGCGTGAAAACCGGGGCGCGCCAGCCGGGTTACATCAACGAACGCTCAATAGCCGTACTGCATGCTTTCCTGTACGTTGCCCTTGTCATAGAAGCGGTCCGACACCTTGACCCACGTCGGCACCTTCTCGCCCTTCGCGAACTTCTGCGCGACATCGCATGCGAGCGGGCCGAAGAACGGGCTCGACTGCACGCTAGCGCCAAGCTCGCCGGCCGCGATCGCGTCGAGGCCGCCCTTCGTGCCGTCGATTGTCACGATCTGGATATCCTTGCCCGGTTGCTTGCCTGCCGCCTTGATCGCGGCAATTGCGCCGAGCGCCATTTCGTCGTTGTGCGCGTACACAGCCGTGACGTCGGGATGCGCCTGCAGGAGCGTTTCCATCACCTGGCGGCCCTTGTCGCGCGCGAAGTCGCCGCTTTGCGACGCGATGATCGACATGCCCGGATTCTTCGCGATCACTTCGTCGAAGCCCTTCTTGCGGTCGTTCGCGGCGGACGCGCCCGTCGTGCCCTCGAGTTCGATGATCTTCGCCTTGCCGCCGGTCGCCTTGACGAGCCAGTCGGCGGCGCGGTGGCCCTGGTCGATGAAGTCCGAGCCGATGAACGTGATGTAGTCGCGGCCCGCCTTCGCCACCGATTGGTCGACGTTGCGGTCGACGAGAATCACGGGGATGCCCGCTTTCTTCGCCTGCAGCACCACGGGCGCAAGCGGCTTCTCTTCACGCGGCGGGAACACCAGCAGATCGACGTGCTGCGCGATCATGCTCTGGATGTCGGAGACCTGCTTCGAGTTGGACCCGTTGGCGTCCGTCATCACCATCTGCCAGCCACACTTGGCGGCGATGTCCTTGAAGCTTTGCGTTTCGGCCAGACGCCACGGGTTGTTGCTCTCCGTCTGCGCGAAGCCCACTTTCAGCGGTTTCTTGGTGGGGATTTTGGGCAGATCGTCAGCTTGCGCCGATGCCATGCCAACTCCCAAAGCGACTGCCAGCAATGCTGCGGCGAGCGGCTGAAGCCGTTGCCCGCGCGAATCCCGATTGTGCGACGCCATGTCTTCCTCCAGTACCAGTTGGTGTGTTTTGCTTTTGTGCTTCAACTGCCGCCGGCACGTCGGTGGTGTGACCGGACGTGCCGATTATTTCATCGTGAATTATTATTGGTCAATCACTAATAATATTAATTGCAGCGCGTTTTGCCTCGGTAATTTCCCTGACTGACCCGCGTTCGATCAACGGCCCGTCGAGTTTCACCATCCGGTGCCGTACGGGCGCGCCGGCTGCCTGGTTGTGCACTTCCTGGAGCAGCGTATCGACGGCCCAACGGCCCAGTTCGTAGTTCGGCAGCACGACGGTCGACAGCGGCGGATGCGTGTGGCGCGCGATTTCCTGATCGTCGTAGCCGAGCACAGAGACGTCGTCGGGCACGCGGTAGCCGAGTTGCTTTAGCGCCTCGATCGCGCCGAGCGCCATCAGGTCGTTCGCGCAGAAGATCGCGGTCGGCGGATGCGGCTCGCGCATCAGCGACAGCGTGTGCTCGAAGCCCGTGCCCGAGCTCCAGTCGCCGTCGCGGACCAGCTCCGGCGCGAACGGCAGATCGGCCGTGGCGAGCGCGGTGCGGTAGCCTTTCAGGCGGTCTTTCGCCGCGTCCTGCCAGTGCTCGCCGTTGATATAGCCGATCCGCCGGTGTCCCGCGCGCAGCAGGTATTCGGTCGCGACGTGGCCGCCCGCGACTTCAGCGGGCACGATCGACGACTGGCCGCCCTCGCTCGTGTAGCAGTTCAGCAGCACGGTCGGCACGCGCGCGAGCGCGGCGGGCAACGTCACCTTGCGGGTGTAGACGGTCGCGTAGATCACGCCGAACACGGTCGGGCTCGCGAGCGCCGCGTCGAGCACCTGCTGCTCGACGTCGGCATTGCCGTGCGTCGAATAGACGGCGAGCAACTTGCCGTTTGCGTAGGCGGCATCGCGCGCGCCGTCGATGTTCACGACGGGGTGCGGACTGGTCGAGATTTCGTCGGCGAGATAGATGATCAGATTGCGCTCGCCCGACGACGGCGGCAGCGGTTCGCGCGGGGTGAGGCGATAGCCGAGATCCTGCGCAGTTTTCAGCACCTTGTTGCGGGTCGCTTCGGAAAACTTGGCGCTGCTCGCGTTGTTCAGGACGAGAGAAACAGTCGATTGCGATACGCCGGTGAGCTTGGCGATATCGGTCATCGTCGGGCGGCGCTGAGTCGATTTTTTCATTGATCTGGCCGCGCAACGGCGGCTCGTTGACGGTGAATGCCGCAGGCATCGTGGCACTGACGGTACCATTAATAATATGCGCTGGACAACACACGCAAACCCGCTTTTTGGGTTCGCGGCGATGGCGTTTGCCGGCGGATTTTTCCCAGTATTATTACTAATAATATTGACCGAAGGGTTCTGCCGTGCGATTCTCGGTCGCGCGGGCCGCTTCGGAGCATGGCATCGAACGCGCGCGCCCGACGACGTCGCAACCGCCCACGCCCATTCAAACGACTATGCGCGAAGCTTCCCTTCATCCGTCCGCAGCCGATCCCGCCACCGATCTGCAGATCGACGACCCGTCGCTCGTCGTGCTGTCCAGTGGCAATACGACGCTGGTGGTCGCGCCGGAAGTTGGCGGATCGATTGCTGCCTATTTCGATGTGGTGCGTGAGCCGACGTCGCAACGCGTGCTGCATTGGCTGCGTCCCGCGACGCGCGCGGCGCTCGCCGCGCGCGATCCGCTGCGAATGGCGAGCTTCCCGCTGTTTCCCTATTGCAACCGCATACGCGACGCGCGCTTCGAGTTCGGCGGCCGTACGATCGATCTAGGCGGCGACGGAAACGGCTATGCGCACGCGCTGCATGGTCACGCGTGGCGCAGACCGTGGCGCATCGGCGCGCGCACGGCGACCGCGGTCGAACTGCATTTCGAGCATGTGCCGAATGCCGATGCGCCTGGCGACTGGCCGTTTCACTATCGTGCGAGCCAGCGCATCGAGTTGCTGGGCGATGCGCTGCGCGTGACGCTCGCCGTGCAGAGTCTGTCGGAAAGCCCGATGCCGTTCGGCATGGGCCATCATCCGTACTATCCGCGCACGTCGAACACGGTGATCACCGCGCATGTGGAAGCAATGTGGCATGCCGATGCGCACGTGCTGCCCACGCATCTCGGCCCGCATGGCGCCGTCGACGCGCTCAGGCACGGCATGAGCGCCGACGCGTTCGAGCTGGACAACAACTTCAGCGGCTGGACGCGCAGCGCGACGATTGCATGGCCGGACGAAAGGCGCAGCGTGACGCTGACGGCCGCTGCCCCTTTCGATCATCTGGTGGTGTTCGCGCCGGCGAACGATGTGCAGTTGTGCGTCGAGCCCGTCACGAATACGACCGACTGCTTCAACGCCAACGATGGCGCGCGCCAGCGCGCAGGCTACCGCGTGCTGCAGCCCGGCGAAACGCTCAGCGCGGAACTCAACTGGACGCCGCAGCGCGACTGACGCATCGCGCCGCGTTCAGTCGACGCGCAGCCGCGCCATATACGGCAGGTGATCCGACAGCCATGCCGTCTCTTGCGCCGGCTGGATCCATTCGACGGGTTTCATCCCACGTACGAACATCTTGTCGAGCGCCAGCGCGGGCGAGAACGCCGGAAACGTGCGTCCGGGCTCGCCCAGCAGCGTCGCGACTTCTTCCAGGCCGTGCTCGCGAAAGAGCGGCACGGAATCGTTGCGCCAGTCGTTGAAGTCGCCCGCCAGCACGAGCGGGCCGTCGGGCGCTTCTTTCGAGATCCAGTGCGCGATCCAGTGCATCTGACGCAGCCGTGCCTGGCGCGTGAGCGCGAGATGCGCGCACAGCAGCGTCACCGCGTGACCGCCGAACGTCGCGCGCGCGACGAGCAGGCCGCGCCGCTCGAAGCGGTGCGCGGAAATGTCCCAGCGTCCGCCGAGATCGAGCGGGTGCGGCGACAGGATCGCATTGCCGTGCCGCCACGACGGTTTGAATACGTTCGGCCCCAGCGCAATCTGCAATTGCAGCGCATCGGCGATTTCGGTCGCCTGGCAATGCCACACGTCATCGTCGATGTCGCCCAGGCGCGCGCCAAACGAACTCGCCAGCACGGGGCCGGGCATCCGGCGCGCCATTGCTTCTTGCAGGAAATACGCGTCGGCGTGAACCGACTGTACCCAGCGCTGCATCGCCTGCCATGCCTGGAAGCCGAGCGGCGAGCGGCCCTTGTGCAGGTTCCAGCTCACGGCGATGAAGTCTTTCCTGTCGAGGTTTTCGCGTATCAGTTCTTCGGGGTTTCGCATGCCGCGTTATCCACGTTTTTCGTTAAGTTCACGGGTTGTTTGCGACGCTTGCACGCAATCGATATACGAGATTCGGTTCCTTGTCGACGATCGTCCATGACGTCCAGTCGCCCGGCGGCACTTTCAGCCCCGGATGGCTCGCATTCACCTGGCGCGGCTGCGGCGGCAGCTTGCAGCCGGTGCTCGTGGTGCGCGTGGACGGTTCTTCGAGGGTTTCCTGCGCGTCGATCACGAACGTGACGCCGCTCGCATCAGCCTGAGTTGGCGAAATGGTCAACGTGCGCGCGAGATCGATGTTGCCCGCCGGCACGTCCTTGCAACCGACGCTGTTCTGCACCACGTGATGGTGCGTATCCGTGCGCGCCTGGCCGACGGTCGTGTTGCCGTCGAATGAATCGATCTGCTGGCCGTCGCGCATCACCTGCAACTCCCATTTGACTACGGGCGGCGCGCTGCGCGGCGGCGTCTGCGCCATCGTGCCCTGAGCCATCAACGTAGTGCCGAACACGGCGGCGACGAGGCTGGTTTTCCACATGAACAAAAAGTCTCCGGAAGCTGCGTTTCGTTAAAGCGTGCGGCATCCGCGCGTTCTTTCTGCGACCGCCGACCATCTTACGCTTTATCGGGATAACGGTTTTCTGACACCCGATCTGGAACCAAGGTTCAGCGCGCGGCGGTTACATTGCATTGCAGATAGGGGCGCGGACGTGACGATTCAAGCAATTGTCTCGCCCGGCATGTGCGGTTAGCAGCAGACCCTCGTGACTGCTGGCTTGCATGCCATTTCGGCGTCGTTACACTGAAATTGAGGCGGCGTCGGGGACGCTGCGGATGCAAGACCAGCACGACGGGGTGAAGCAATGACAACGGCCATGGTTAAACAGGAAATCGCGGTTGCATCGTTCAGTGAGGTCTATGACCTGGATCAGGTCGAAACGGCGTTGAACGAACTCAGCGAAGGCGCCAACGACGCACTGCGTTCCACATACGAAAAGATGCTGAAGGTCGGCAATCTGCGCTTCTGCGTGAAGCCGAACCGGATGCCGTCGATCGACGATCTGATCGGCTCGCTACCCAACTTCACCGAGCCGCTCGACGATATCCGCAAGCAGGTCGCGCTGTGCCTCGAAACCGACGACCGCCTCGAACTGATGCCTATTCTGCTGCTCGGCGATCCCGGCATCGGTAAAACGCACTTCGCGAAGCAGCTGTCGCGGATGCTCGGCACGGCGTATCACTATGTCGCGATGAGTTCGTTGACGGCGGGCTGGATTTTGTCGGGCGCATCGTCGCAATGGAAGAACGCGAAGCCGGGCAAGGTGTTCGACGCGCTCGTGCACGGCAGCTACGCCAACCCCGTGATCGCCGTCGACGAAATCGACAAGGCGACGGGCGACTCGCAATACGATCCGCTCGGCGCGCTGTACGCGCTGCTCGAACACGATACCGCGCAGACGTTTATCGACGAGTTCGCGGAGATTCCGATCAACGCGGGCCATGTGATCTGGATCGCGACCGCGAACGACGAACGCGCGATTCCCGAGCCGATCCTGAACCGGATGAACGTCTACGAGATTCCGCCGCCGGACCGCGATGGCTCGCGGCGTATCGCGCAGTCGATCTACCACGAAATCCGCTCGGCGCACGGTTGGGGCCAGCGGTTTCCCGCGCAACTCGGCGGCGCGGCGCTCGATGCGCTGGCACAGGCGTCGCCGCGCGAAATGCGTCGCGCGATCCTCAACGGCTTCGGCTCGGCCCGCATCGCGAGCCGGGACCATATCGGCGCCGATGACATTCGCCTTGACTACAATTCGCGCCGCAAACCGATCGGTTTCTAGCGCCATTCGCGTTATTTATGCGAACAGGCCGCGATCGTACGGCCTGTTCATTGTTCCAATGTTGCAACCACTCCATAGCCAAAACGGGGCGATTCGCGCCTGATTTGAGCATATTCGAGCAACAGTCAATTCCGTTAATGAGGGTCGGCAATCCGATAGCCGAGGACTAGACTCCGTTCACTGAAATGCAAACCGCGTTTCGCACCGGACTTCACCTCAGGAACCGATCATGAAAAAGCTTTCGCTTGCCGCTTTGCTGATTTCCGCAGTCGTCGCCGCGCCCGCTTTCGCAAGCGGCTATAGCCCGGCTCCGACGCAGACCCCGTCCAGCGTCAACGGGCCCAAGACGCGCGCCGAGGTGAAGGCCGATCTGGCGCAAGCCCGCGCGAACGGCGAACTGAGCCTCAATCCGAACGCCCCCGCCTATCCTCAGCAGTTCGCAACGGGCGGTTATACGGTACCAATCGCGCACGTCGACGTCCGTCATCTGTTCAAACGCACAACTGCGCAGGATTGATCAAGCCTGTTGTGGCTCAGGCGGAACGAGTCCGCCAAATTCACCTGGAACGAGCGTCGTGGGCGTACACTGAGTCAAACGCTCGACGCGTTCCCACATATTGATGCCCGCAGCCGCACAAGGCTGCGGGCATTTGTGTCTGTAGCGCGTCGCGTTATTTCGCATTGTGCATGTGAAGCGTTCGACAGCACGCGGTCACGGTTTTGACGACACCGCACGCTATCGAAATCCTGGTGGACGACGAGGTAGAACGCGGCGCATCGAGCCGCGTCCAACGGACATGGATCAGATCGAATGTGTGGTGATCGGCGCTGGTGTCGTCGGTCTTGCCGTCGCGCGCGCGCTGGCAGCGCGTGGACGTGAAGTGATCGTGCTGGAAGCGGCGGAAGCCATCGGCGTCGGCACGAGTTCCCGTAACAGCGAAGTCATACACGCGGGCATCTACTATCCGCGCGGCTCGCTCAAGGCGGCGCTGTGCGTGCGCGGCCGCGAGATGCTGTACGACTACTGCGCAGAGCGCGGCGTGCCGCACCAGCGTTGCGGCAAACTGCTCGTCGCGACGGCGCGCAACCAGATTCCCCAGCTCGAAAGCATCATGGCGCGCGGCAAGGAAAACGGCGTGCTCGATCTGATGCGGATCAGCGGCGAGGAAGCGCAGGCGCTGGAACCGGCGCTGCAATGTGTCGAAGCGGTGTTCTCGCCGCAGACGGGCATTGTCGACAGCCACCAGCTGATGCTCGCGCTGCAAGGCGACGCCGAACGCGATGGCGCTGTCTACGCGTTCCATGCGCCCGTCGAAGCGATCGAAGCGATCAACGGACGTTTCATCGTCAAGGTAGGCGGCAGCTCGCCAACTACTATCGGCGCCGCGTGCGTCATCAACAGCGCGGGCCTGCAAGCGAACGCGATCGCGCGCAAGATTCGCGGGCTCGACGCACGCCATGTGCCGCCGCTTTATCTGGCGCGCGGCAACTACTTCAGCATCTCGGGGCGCGCGCCGTTCCACCGCCTGATCTATCCGATGCCGAACGAAGCCGGGCTCGGCGTGCACCTGACTATCGATCTCGGCGGCCAGGCGCGCTTCGGCCCGGACGTCGAATGGGTCGATTCGATCAACTACGACGTCGATCCGCAACGGGCCGAATCGTTTTACGCGGCGATCCGCACGTATTGGCCGGCACTGCCCGATCATGCGCTGCAGCCGGCCTACGCTGGCATTCGTCCGAAGCTGTCGGGTCCCGGCGAGCCGGCCGCCGACTTCCTGATTCAAGGCCCCGCCG
Source organism: Paraburkholderia sp. XV (assembly GCF_020177535.1). Classification (NCBI taxonomy): domain Bacteria; kingdom Pseudomonadati; phylum Pseudomonadota; class Betaproteobacteria; order Burkholderiales; family Burkholderiaceae; genus Paraburkholderia; species Paraburkholderia sp. XV. Next base: position 12,113 of record NZ_JAGUUD010000028.1, read on the forward strand.
CGCACGGCGTGCGCGGTCTGGTGAATCTGTTCGGTATCGAATCGCCGGGTCTGACGGCCTCGCTGGCCATTGCGCAGCGCGTGTGCGAAGTCAGCGGCCGCGCTTGAGCGCGCGACTGCGCGGAAATCGAATCTGGGTCGTCACGGCGCCGTCACATCGCGCCGGTGACACCGCATGACGCGCGCGTGACATCGACCACGCGCGCGTTGGCCCACCCACGCACACGGTACGGATTCCCTTATGACCGACATTTGACGCCTCACGCGCGGCGGCTTCATTGATATGCTTGGGGATCGCTGTCGTCAGAACGGCGTAGATCCCCACAATACCAATGGAGTGACTTCCCATGAACAATTCACGTCGTACGTTTCTGATTACGAGTATCGGTGTGGCATCGACGCTCGCGCTGTCGCGCCAGGCGTTCGCCGACGCACCGAAGGTCGCGGAATCCGATCCGACCGCGCAGGCGCTCGGCTACAAGGAGGACGCATCCAAGGTCGACAAGGCCAAATACTCGAAGTACGCAGCAGGGCAGGACTGCGGCAATTGCAGTTTCTATCAGGGCAAGGCCACCGACGCCTACGCCGGCTGCCCGATGTTCGCGGGCAAGCAGGTCGCGAGCAAGGGTTGGTGCAGCGCATATAACAAGAAGGCCTGATACAACGAAATCCAGGCGGCATGGACCTGCGTCGGGCGACGCAATGCAGCATCGCCGCATGTGCCATCTGCAGTAACGGCTAGAGCGCGCACCGTGCAACGCGGTGTCGCGCTCTTTGTCGTATGAAAGTTGCTTGAAATCCAATGTCGTGCTCTTTTACACTCGCATGGCTTGCGCGCGGGGCCTCCACGACGGCCCATTCGAACCGCTTCAAACAACGCACCCCGACGCCGCCTCGACGAAGGCCGGAGACATCGATGTCACAAGCAGCGAGGAGCCTCAATACCCGTGCGGTCACAGCGGCCGTCATCGGTAATGCACTCGAGTGGTACGACTTCACCGTCTTTGGTTTTCTCACCGTCGTCATCGCTGAACTCTTCTTTCCTTCCAGCAGCGACTACGCGTCGATTCTTCTCACCACGGCGAGCTTCGGCGTCGCGTTCTTCATGCGGCCTGTCGGCGGCATCGTGCTCGGCCTGTACGCGGATCGCGCGGGACGCAAGGCGGCGCTTTCGCTGGTCATCGCATTGATGACGCTCGGCATTGCGCTGCTCGCCGTCGCGCCGCCGTACTCGGCAATCGGCATCGGCGCGCCCGTCATCATCGTGGTCGGGCGTCTGCTGCAAGGTTTCTCCGCGGGCGGCGAGTTCGGCAGTTCGACCGCGCTGCTGATCGAAGCGGCGCCGTTCTCGAAGCGCGGTCTGTACGGCAGCTGGCAGATGGCGAGCCAGGCAGCGGCACTGCTGCTCGGCGCGATCGTCGGCGCACTGGTGACGCGCGGCCTGTCGCCGGAAGCGCTCAAATCTTGGGGCTGGCGCGTGCCGTTCATCATCGGTCTCCTGATCGGGCCGATCGGTTTCTACATTCGCCGCAATCTCGCGGATTCCGAAGCATTTTTGCATGCGAAGAAGACCGCGCGCCGCGCGACGCTCCGCGAGCTTTTCGCGCATCATACGCGCGACGTGCTCTGCGGTCTGGGCTCGGTGATCGCGCTGACGGTGACGATCTACGTGCTGATCAGCTATCTGCCGACATTCGCGGTCAAGCAACTGAAGCTGCCTTATTCGCATTCGTTCTCGGCGGTGATCGTCGGGAATCTGCTGCTGATGGTGTTGTCGCCGCTGACGGGCGCGTGGTCCGATCGTATCGGGCGCAAGGGTTTGTCGTTGTGGTCGCTGGGTCTCACGCTGGTGCTGATCTATCCGCTCTTCGCGTGGCTCCAGGAAGCGCCGAGCGTTTCGAAGCTGATTCTCGTGCAGGCCGTGCTGTCGATCACGCTATCCGGCTATTACGGTCCGTTCGGCGCGCTGATGGCCGAGCTCTTTCCGGCGAACGTGCGCTCGATCGGCCTTTCGCTCGCCTACAACTTTGCGGTGATGCTGTTCGGCGGCTTTGGCCAGTTCATCGTCACGTGGCTGATCAAGACGACGGGTTCGCCGCTCGCGCCGACATACTATGTGATGAGCGGGCTCGCGCTGTCGATCGTCGCCGTTGCGTGCATGCCTGCGAAACGTCATGCCGATCTCGACGCGATGCGCAAGCCCGTCGACGTGCTGGGGCGGCGCTAGCTGCGCGCGGGCATCAGCGGCGGCCGCCTGTCGAACCATGGACGCGCCGTTTCCAGTTGCGCGGCGAGCCGCAGCAGCGTCGCTTCGCCGCCGTCGCGCGTAGCGAACTGCACGCCGATAGGCAGTCCGCGCGCGTTCCAGTAGAGCGGCACGGACATCGCCGGTTGTCCCGTCAGATTGAACAACTCCGTGCAGCCCGCCCATGCGAACGCCTTGTTCGACACTTCTGTCAGCAGCTTGCGCATCAGCGGCTCGACGGGCACGGTGGTGACGGCGCGCATCTGCATTTTCTCGACGGCGGTGGGCTGCATTTCACCGATCTTGATCGGCGCGGAAGCGAGCGTCGCGCACAGGATCACGTCGTAGCGCGTCATCAGATCCGCGAGCTTCGCGCTCACCTGACGCTGCGCCTCCAGCGCGGCAGGCAATTCGCGCTCGCCGAATTTGCGGCCGATATGACCCATCGTCCACGTGGCGATTTCGAATTCCTCACGATTGGGCTTGCGTCCCGTGATCTGATCGGCCCGTAGCACGAGGTTTTCGGCGCTCACCGACCAGATCATCAGGAACGCTTCGCGCAGGCTCGCGAAATCGATGCCGAGCGATACGGGCTCGATGTGATGGCCCAACGACGCCGCGAGTTGTGCGGCGTCGTCGAGCGCCGCGCGGGCGTCGGCGGACAGCGCGGGCGCGAGCATCGGGTCGGTGACGAACGCGATGTGCAGCGGCTTGCACGGTTCGCCGGCGGCGGCGAGGAAGGTGCCGGGCGCACCCATCGGACGGCCGGCGTTGCCTGAGGTGAGATCGAGCAGCAGCGCGCTGTCGCGCACGCTGCGCGAGACGGCGTGATCGATGCCGAGATCGCCGGGCGCGGGCACGGTGTTCGACGGCTGCCGTCCTCGCGACGGCTTGAGCCCGAAGAGGCCGCAACACGACGCGGGAATGCGGATCGAGCCGCCGCCGTCCGACGCATGCGCGAGCGGCACGATGCCCGCCGCGACGGCGGCAGCCGAACCGCCGCTGGAGCCACCCGGCGTGTGATCGAGACTCCACGGGTTGCGGCACGGCCCAAACAGTTCGGGCTCCGTATAAGGCATCTGGCCCATTTCCGACGTGCTCGTCTTGCCGAAGATGTTGAGTCCGGCGGCGCGCGTGGCCGTGACGAGCGGCGCGTCTTCGTCGGGAACGAAATGGCGGTAGTGACGGCTGCCCATCGACATGCGCAGGCCTTTGACGGGCAGCCCGAGATCCTTGACGAGATACGGGACACCGGCGAGTGCTCCGTCGCCAATCGTGTCGTGCTCGCCGTTCGCATGCTCGCGCGATGCGCGCTGACGCGCGGCGTCGTAGTCCTTCAGAACGATGGCGTTGATCGCGGGATTGGCAGCTTCGGCGCGCGCGATGGCGGTTTCCAGCAGTTCGCGCGCGCTCACCTTGCGCTTGCGCACGAGATCGGCGAGGCCGATCGCGTCATGATCGAGATAATCGGATTGCACGACGACCCTCGCGGACAAGAAAGGTGATGAAGGCACGCGCGGGGCGTCGTGCCCTGAATGGAAGCGCCGGGCACGACGCGGCCACCTCGCGCCTCTAGCGTAACTTACGCGTGGGTGGCGAGGAAAGTCAGCGTGCGGCCATGCGCGAGCGCCGCCGAATGCTGGTGATAGCTCGCGCGCTCGGTGCAGTTGAAACCGTGATCGGCGTTCGGGTAGATATACAGTTCGACCTCGTCGCGGCCCGCGAAGCGCTCCTTCACTTCACCGACTGCCGACAGCGGAATGCCGTGGTCGAGTTCGCCGTAGTGGAACTGCATCGGCACCTTGATTTGCGGCGCCTTGTCGAGCTGGTTCTGGATGCCGCCGCCATAGTACGACACGGCGATATCGAGCAGTCCTTCAGCCGCGGCCAGATACGCCAGACGGCCGCCGAAGCAGTAGCCGATGCCCGCGACCTTGCCCGTGACTTCCGGCATCGCCCGCAGCGCGGCAGCCGTGGCGCCGATATCGGCGACGGCGAGATCGACGTTCGTCTTCTGCAGGATCTCGATGCCCTTGTCGCGATCCGCGCCGGCGTAGGTGAGTTCGACGCGCGGCTGCGTGCGCCAGAAAATATCCGGCGCGATTGCGATATAGCCGTCTTGCGCGTATTGATCGACGACGTCGCGAATGTGGCCGTTCACGCCGAAGATTTCCTGAATGATGATGACGGCCGGACCCTTGCCGCTTTTCGGCGTCGACATGTACGCGCCGAACGAATCATTGCCGGTTTGAATGTCGATCCATCGGGAACTCACGCTCACTTTGTTTCTCCTTGCATAAACGGTGAAGCCGCTATCGGGCGGGCAATCGTTTGCGGGCATCTCGCCCGCAGCGGGCGCTCAGTGTGCCATCAAAAGAAGGCAACTGCAGCGAGAGCCCCGCGCGACGGGCTTCCCGTAAGGGGATTGAAACGACTTCCCGTTCCGGCGGGCGGCGCGACCGGGTTGCAGGCGCGTTGCGGCGGTCAAAAACCGCGGCACGCGTACTCTATATAGAGTGCATCGCTTAAGCGTGTTTGCCCAGGCTCTCGACCGCGCGCTACCACTATTGTGTTTGCCCGTGATGACGCGTTCGACGCACATCCGGCGCATTAACGGACGATCGCGGCCAAGCTTTAGAGCGGCACTATAGATGCGCGCCTCGTTTTCCCGAAACCCGCGCCAGGCGTTGCTTTCCGGGCATGTCCCGTGTGTCTTTCATGACTAAGTGGGATAAACGCTATTGGTAGTGTTCCCACTTTCTCAAAAAACCCCCACAAATTAATTTGATAGCCTACACTTGCGCGCAAGCGCGGGGCGCCACCTGCCACAAACAGGCTGGAACGCGTGCTTGCCAAGTGCATGAACGATGCATCCGGCGGAGTCGTCCACGGGATTTGAGCGACACGTGAAGGAAGCGGGGCACAAGGGCGATTACGTTGATTTTGGGACCGAAATCGGAGACTTACATGAACATCAAAATCCAAAAGCTGTTGCCGATCAGCGCTGCGGCGATGCTGTTTGCAACGTTGGCGACGACGGCTTCGGCCGACACTGTTGTCAAGATCGGCCATGTTGCGCCTTTGACGGGGGGCATCGCTCACCTGGGCAAGGACAACGAAAATGGCGCACGTCTCGCAGTCGAAGAGATCAACGCGAAGGGTCTGACGATCGGCGGCCAGAAGATCACGCTGCAACTCGACGCGCAAGACGACGCAGCTGACCCGCGTACGGCTACGCAGGTCGCGCAGAAGCTGGTCGACGACAAGGTTGTCGCCGTAGTCGGCCACCTGAACTCGGGCACGTCGATCCCGGCTTCGAAGATCTATAGCGATGCAGGCATCGTTCAGATTTCGCCGTCGGCAACGAACCCGGCTTACACGCAACAGGGTTTCAAGACGACGTACCGCGTCGTGGCAACGGACGCGCAGCAAGGTCCGGCACTGGCCAACTACGCAGCGAAGGGCCTGAAGGTGAAGAGCGTCGCGATCGTCGACGACTCGACGGCATACGGCCAGGGCCTCGCAAACGAATTCGAGAAGACGGCGAAGTCGCTGGGCCTGAACGTGATGTCGCATGACGCGACGAACGACAAGGCAGTCGACTTCCGCGCCATTCTCACGAAGATCAAGGGCGAAAACCCGGACGCGATCATGTACGGCGGCATGGACGCCACGGGCGGCCCGTTCGCCAAGCAAGCCAAGCAGCTCGGCCTGCGCGCGAAGGTGCTGGCTGGCGACGGCGTGTGTACCGACAAGCTGTCTGACCTGGCTGGCGACGCAACCGACAACATCGTCTGCTCGGAAGCCGGTATGGCGCTCGAGAAGATGGAAGGCGGCGCAGCGTTCCAGGCGAAGTATCAGAAGCGTTTCGGCCAGCCGATCCAGATCTACGCTCCGTTCACGTATGACGCTGTGTACATCATCGTCGACGCAATGAAGCGTGCTGGCTCGACCGATCCGGCGAAGATCCTGGCAGTGATGCCGAATACGGACTACAAGGGTGTGATCGGCGAAACCACGTTCGACGCGAAGGGCGACCTGAAGCACGGCGTGATCTCGCTGTACAACTACAAGTCGGGCAAGAAGACGCTGCTCGACGTCGTGAAGATGTAAGAGCGCCTGGCGAGCGGGCGCAAACGCGGTTCGCCGCGTTCTGCCCAACGCGGGCCAGCCCGAAAGGGCTTAGGAGGCACGCGGGTTTCGACCCGCGTGCCTTTTGTTTTTGCGTAGTTCTTTTGCGCTTGCCTGTCTGCGCATTTCTTTTTGCGCACCGCACGCGGTGCGGGCGATATTGTCGTATCGGCTACAACACGCGAGGGACGCGGTCGTGACACGTATGATCGATGACGAATGGCGGCACTGGATTGCTGAGAACCTGTTGCTCGAAGCCTCGCCCGAAGCCGTGCATGCTGTGCTCGTCGAGCATGGTTTCGAACGCGAACACGCGTTATGCGAGATCGATAGCACATTGCAAAGCCCTTATTTTCAAGCGGGTTCGCGCTTGCGCAATCGTTTGCGTAAGCGCGAATGGATGCTTTCCGTGTACGGTGAGTTGAATCGCATGCGTGCGGGGGCGGCGTGTGTCGAGCGCCGCGCGCGCCTGTCGCGCGATGCGTTTTACGAGCAGTTCTATTTTCAGAACCGGCCTGTGATCATCACGGGCATGTTCGACGCCTGGCCGGCGCGCAAGCTGTGGAATTTCGATTACTTTCGCGCGCGCTGCGGTCTTGCCGAAGTCGAAGTGCAGTTCGGGCGCGAGGCGGACTCGGACTACGAGATCAATCAACCGGTGTTGAAGCGCACGATGCGCTTTGGCGATTACGTCGATCTCGTCGAAAGCGCGGGCGTGACGAACGACTTCTACATGACGGCGAACAACGCGTCGCGTAACCGCACCGCGCTCGCGACGCTTTGGGCCGATGCGCCGGCGATCGGCGAGTATCTCGATCCCGCGCCAACCGACGCAGGCTATTTCTGGTTCGGTCCCGCGGGCACCAGGACGCCGTTTCATCACGACCTGACCAACAATCTGATGGCGCAGGTGATCGGCCGCAAGCGCGTTCTGCTCGTGCCGTTCACTGACACCGCCCACATGTACAACCATCTGCATTGTTATTCGCAGCTCGACGGCGGCGCGATCGATGTCGAGCGGTTTCCGTCTTTCGAACATGCGCGGGTGATCGAGTGCACGATCGAACCGGGCGAACTGCTGTTTCTGCCTGTCGGCTGGTGGCACTACGTCGAGGCGCTCGACGTTTCCGCGACGATGACCTACACGAACTTCATCGAGCGCAACGATTTCGGGCGCACCTACAGCACGTATCGCGAACTTTGAGCGGCGCCGCGATAAACAAACGGCGGACCGATGCGCTGGTCCGCCGTCCTCCCTGACGCTCAGGTTGCCGTCGTTAGTTTTTCTGTGCGATGGATTGGCCATCCACGCGAAAGTGCTGTTTGGTTCTGTCCGGGAGAGAGTTGCAAGGGTTATGCCATTGCGATCGCACGGCCATGCGTTGCGCGAAACCCAAATGGACCAGGCGCTTCGGCGCAGCGTGTCGAAAGGACGGAGCTTCGATGGAGGACGACGTGTCGCGGAACGTCCGGACATGGGCGGCTCGCGTAACGTAACGCGAGCGTCGTGACGGCAGTGCTCACGGCATGCGTTCAGATGCCGAGGCGGCGCAAGACCTTGGGCCCGATGAACGCGACGAGCGCCGCGCACAGCGCGACGACGGACAGCCCGATGGGAAGATTCGTCACCTGCGCCACGCCGCCGATGATCACCGGCCCAAGCAGCAGGCCGAAGTAGGCGAGCCCGGCGACGTGCGCGAGGCCCTCGGCCGCGTGGATGCCTTTCACCCGCGCCGCTGCCGCGAACAGCACGGGCATCATGTTGGCGAGACCGAGGCCCATCAGCGTGAAGCCCGTCAGCGCCGCAATGGGATGCGGCAGCAGCAGCGCGCCGATCATGCCCGCGCAGGCTAGCGACGCGCTCGCGGCGATCAGCTGCGGCGCGCCGAATCGCGCGCGCACTGCGTCGCCAGCAAACCGCGCGGCCGCCATGCCGCCCGAGAACGCCGCATAGGCCGCGCTCGCGACGGCTGGCGTCGACGCTACGACGTCGCGCATATAGACGGTTGCCCAGTCGTACATTGCGCCTTCTGCGATCAACGCGATCAGCGCGATCGCGCCGAGCGCCCACAACGCGGGCGAGCGCCAGCGGTTGCCGCGCGGCGTGTGCGCGTCGGGATGCTCGGAATGCGGAACATGCGGCAGGACGGATGGGCACGCGGCCAGCAACACGGCTGCGCTGATCAGCGAGGCGAGCAGCAGATGCACGGCTGGCGCCATGCCATGCGCGAGCGCCGCGCCGCCGACCGCCGCGCCTGCCATCCCGCCGACGCTGAACATGCCGTGCAGCGCCGACATGATCGGGCGGCCGAGCGTCTCTTCGACGGTGCTGGCTTCCGCGTTCATCGCGACGTCGAGGGTCGCCATGCCCGCGCCGAAGAGCGCGAGCAAGACGAGCAGCATCCAGTAATACGGCACGACGAGAATCAGCGCCCCAGCCCCCGACATCACGAGTCCGCCCGCAAGACACGCGCGCCGCGTGCCGACGCGCGCGATCCACGGCGCATTCGTCACCATCGCGCCGATCGAACCGCCCGCCACCGCGAACAGCGCGAGCGACAACATGGCCGGGTTCAGCTGGAACCGGTCGCGGACGGTCGGCACGTGGACGCCCCAGGACGCGTACATCATCCCCGCGATGAAGAAGAGGGCCATCGTCGCGTAGCGGGCGCGGTTGCGCGCGCTCGCGGACAGATTGCGATGCGCGGCGGGCAAGGATGCGGAATCGGACGGACGATCGGACACGGAAAGCTCGATGATTGAAAACGAAGAGGAAGCGCAGATGCAGCAAGTAAGCGCGATGAAAGCGCTTCCACATTCTAGCGAAGCATGATCGCGCGTGCGGGCAAGTCCCTGAACTAATATCTACGTTCCACACGCGTCGCGTTTAACGGCATCGCGCGGCGCATCAACTACCCGACGAGGACGCGCACTTGAACATTCCCGCTCATGCTCCGCTGCATCTGCTGCATCAGGCCGCCATCGGCACGCTCGCCACGCATGCGCGCCAGCCGCAAGGGTTTCCGTATCCGACGGTGCTGCCGTTCGCGCCGGATTCGCACCATCGCCCGACGATACTCGTGAGCCGGCTCGCGGAGCATACGCGTAACCTGCACTCCGATCCGCGCGCGGGCTTCCTGATCGTCCATGCGCCGGACGGCGACGTGCTCAATGGGCAGCGCATCACGCTGGTCGGCACCTTCGAGCATGTCGAGCCGACGCCGCCCGTGACCCAGCGGTATCTGCGCTACCACCCGGATGCGGAGCGCTATCTGGTGCTGGGGGATTTCTCGTTCTGGGTGATGTCGGTCGAGCGGATGCGTTATATAGGCGGCTTCGGCGCGATGGGATGGTTGACGCAGGAAGAGCTCGATCCGCTCGTTCCTGTTTCGTTCGACGAGGAAAACGCGCTCATCGAATTTTTCGAACGCCACCCGCGACGGCCGGCGCAAGTGCAACTGATGGGCATAGACCGATATGGCGCGGACCTGAGCATTTCGGGCGTCCGCAGCCGCGTGATGTTCGACACGCCCGCACCCGATGCGGATTGCTTGCACGCTGCCCTTGAAGATTGCATCGCGCGACAAGCCAATGCGTGACAGATAGCGAGAGGTGGTTTTTACCGCGAAATCCGGCCGGCATTTTACATTTTGCCGGTTAAAACTCGCATGGTATGAAATGTTCGGGAATAAATTAACCATTGCTTTTCATGGCCTGCGAATTAATTACGAATTTATTCCTCAGAGGAGCGTTATTCAGTAGGGGAATAATTAGGCTTCTGACCGGGTTGATTGGCAGTCTCTAGAAAGATTATGAAATTGAGATTAATTAATTTTCGCCGGTGTCTTTTCCGAAGTTTCTATTTTGTGTTAATCTCGCCAGCAAATTCCGAGGCATGATCACTTTCCGGACTAATCGGCATAGACCGTCCGTCCATTTATCGAACCACAAGGAAACTATGTCCTCCTACAGGGAACTGCTCGCGCAGCGCGAAAAGCTCGAGAAACAGATCGAAGAGGCGAAAGCGCGCGAGTATGCGGAAGTGTTAAACGAGATCAAGCAGAAAATGTCTGATTACGGTATTACGCTGGCTGAACTCGGCGCCGGCGGACGTGGTGCGAAAGCCGTAAAGGCAGCGGGCCGTCCCCGCGCCGGCGTCGCGCCTAAATATCGTGACCCCGCAAGCGGGAGCACCTGGTCGGGCCGTGGTAAGCCGCCGCGCTGGATTGCCGGTCAAGACCGTGAAAAATTTCTCATCGAGAAATAATATGACTTAAGGCTTGCACCGCAGGCAATGGATTTAACAGAAACCGCGCTCCATTTGGAAGTGCGGTTTTTTATTGCGCAAGTCTTTGCAATTCTTAGGAAGAACAGTGGCCGATGCGGCGTGTGCTTCGATGCGAATGAGTCGCGTTATGATAAGCACATGATTTAAAAGGTATTTTTTTTGTGGGCTTAACAGCCGATTCACAAGGCGGCAGGTAGAATAAATAGTAACCAAACCGTTTGCCTTCAAATGCCTTCCAACTCGACCGCCCAATCCGCGGAGAAACGGCGCGTAGCCCGCAAAACCACCTACGTCAGCATCGGACTCAATACGGTGCTGATGTCGGTGCAGATCGTCGTGGGCGTGATTGCGCATTCCCAGGCGCTGGTCGCGGACGGCGTGCATTCGCTTGCCGATCTCATTTCCGATTTTGTCGTGCTGGTCGCCAATCGCCATAGCGGAGCCGAACCGGACGCCGATCATAACTACGGTCATAGCCGTTATGAAACGGTCGCGTCGCTATTTCTGGGCGGCCTGCTGATCGCAGTCGGCGGTGGCATGCTGTGGCGCGCCGGCGAGCGGCTCACGGATCTCGACAACATTCCCGCCGTTCATGTGAGCGCGCTCGTGGTGGCGCTCGTCGTGCTGCTGTCGAAGGAAGCACTGTTTCGCTACATGCTGCGCGAAGCACAGCGCGTGCGTTCGGCAATGCTGATCGCGAACGCATGGCATGCGCGCTCGGATGCGGCGTCGTCGCTGGTGGTTGCGTTGGGCATTCTCGGGAGCATTGCGGGCGTGCGGCTGCTCGATCCCATTGCCGCAGCTATTGTCGGCTTCATGGTGGCGCGCATGGGCTGGACGTTCGGTTGGGACGCGCTTCAGGACTTGTCCGATCGCGCGCTCGACGAATCCGATTCCGCCGATCTGCGCGCTCGGATTTTATCGACGCCGGGCGTGCGCGATGTCCACGAACTGCGCACGAGGAAGATGGGCGACTTCGCGCTCGTCGACGCGCACATTCTCGTCGACCCGATGATCTCCGTTTCCGAAGGCCACTACATCGCCGAGACTGCGCGTTCGCGCGTGCTGTCGGACAACCGCGTGCTCGATGCGCTGATTCACGTCGATCCGGAAAACGATGCGATTGCGCGGCCGCCCGTCAACCTGCCGCCGCGCGCAAAGATTGCCGCCGAAGTGGAAGCGGCGCTTGCCGCGCAAGGACTCAAGGCCGCCAGCGTGAATCTGCATTATCTGAGCACGGGGCTCGACATCGAAGTGACCTTGCGACCGTCCAGGCTCGACGCGCTGGAAAGCGAAGTGCTTCAACTCGCGCGGATCGATGTTGAAGCGCTCAAGTGCAAACTGGGCGCGCGCCGCCTGAACGTGACACACGCAGTGGATGTGTCGACGGCTGGCGCGGAGCTGATGCGCGAGCCGCGCGGCGACGGCTGAGCGATTCCCGACGCCTTAGCGAGCTGGTTAAAGCGGCAACTGCGTATCGAATTTGATCTCACGCAGCACTACGCTCGTGCGCACCTGCGCGACCGCGGGAATCTTGAAAATGCGGTCGTGAAGGAAGGTGTCGTACGCCTTGATATCGGGCGCAACGATCTTGAGGATGTAGTCCGATTCGCCCGTCGTGCTGTAGCACTCGGTCACTTCCGGGCAGGTGGCGATTTCCCGCTCGAACTGCTCGACGCCGCCTTCTGTATGCCGCGTCAGGTGAATATGGGCGAGTGCGCACACATGCAGGCCGAGCTTTTCCCGATCGAGCAACGCCGTGTAGCGCTGGATGATGCCCGATTGCTCCATGTCCTTGATGCGCCGCCAGCACGGCGTGCTCGAGAGCCCGACCTGATCGGAGATTTCCTGCACCGAACGGCGCGCGTCCAGCTGCAAAAGACGCAGGATTTTTTGAGAGAACGTATCGAGTGTCAACTGCGCCTCCGTTGTCGCGTCGCCTTTTCGTCAATGGTAGAGGTCGCGGAAACGAAACGCAATGCAAACTGCCCGTGCTGAGGGAGATTCCCTAATTTGGCGCCTACTCGGCGGGTTTTTGTTCTGAGTCGTCCCCGTCAGCGCCCGCTGCCACGGCGCTCTGGCTGGCCCGCAGCTCCGCCAGCATGTTGCAGAACAGGGCGCCTTGCTCGATGGCGTCGTCGAGTGCGACGTGCGTGTGCGGATGATCGTCGAACCAGTGCTTGGGGAAGCGCGGCTTGATGCACTTGCGATACGGCAGTCCCGTCATCGCGAACGCGAGCGTCTTGATGTCGAGCGCCGACCACGAAAACGGACAGCGTCCGGCGAAGCGCATCATGTACCAGAACATGTACGTGAAATCGAAGCCCGCCGGCATCGCGACGAACACGGGCTTGCCCGGCAATGCCTCGACCCATTCGACATACGCGACGAGCGCCGCCGCCGGCTGCTGCAAGTCCTTGCGGCACGCCGCCCACGCTTCGGGCTGTGTCTTCCACCACGCCTCCTGCACGGGATGCGGCGCCGCGCCTTCGAGCAGCTCCAGGTTCGCCGAGAACGTGCCGATCAGCTGCTTGTCGGCCGTATAAGCGGCCGATGCGAAACTCAGCATCGAATGCGGGCCGGGAATCGGGCCGTCCGCTTCGACGTCGGTGCTCACATAGATTTCTGCGCTCATGCGCCGACTCCGTCCGCGACATACGGATTCGTGCGGCGTTCGTCGCCGAACGTCGAGGTGGGGCCGTGGCCGGGAACGAACGTGACGTCGTCGCCGAGCGGCCAGAGCTTGGCGCGGATCGAGCGGATCAGGTCGCCGTGATTGCCGCGCGGAAAGTCCGTACGGCCGATCGAGCCGGCGAACAGCACGTCGCCGACCAGCGCGAGGCGATGCGCACGGCTGAAGAAGATCACGTGACCGGGCGTGTGACCGGGGCAGTGATAGACCTCGAGCGTTTCGTCGCCGAAGCTCACAGTGTCGTTGTCGTCGAGCCAGCGGGTCGGCTCGAAAGCCTCGGCTGCGGGAAAGCCGAAGCGCACGCTCTGTTCGGGTAGCTTGTCGAGCCAGAAGCGCTCATCGACATGCGGCCCTTCGATCGGTACGCCGTAGTGTTCCGCAAGCGTCTTCGCGCCCGCGCAGTGATCGATGTGGCCGTGTGTCAGCAGGACCTTTTCGACCGACACATTCTGGCGCTCCACCTCGCCCTTGATGATGTCGAGATCACCGCCCGGATCGAGGATGGCCGCGCGCCCGGTGCTCTCGCAAACGAGCAGGGAACTGTTCTGCTGGAACGGCGTAACGGGCATTAGTGTGACTTTCATGGCGGGCGCGCGAAGCGTGAAAAACTCGATTGTACCGACCGCCGGGTCGCGTGCCATTGGCCAGAAAGCCGAGTGGTGCATGCGCATTTTTGCAGTAATAGTGAGAATTCATCGGCGGGATGGAGCAGTTGGCAACACAGAATTGTGTTTTTGCTATAATGCACGTAATGGGTGTGGGAAACCGCACTGTCTTTGGGTGAAAAAGCATTTCGTCCTATGAAACGGGAATGGACGCTGCTGCTTCACCATCAAGCAAGTGTCGTCGGGTAATCCGGTGACAAATCCAGCATCGATCGCTTTTATCGATGCGCACGTCCTGTCTAGCCAGGTGCCACGCGCCTGCCACGGCCTCGCTGCCGTAACGCTGGATGGGGCCTACGCCGCCTTCCTGAGCGCTGTGAGTTTCCGGCGCTGAGCGTGTTTCACGTTCGATGGCGGCTTGTGGGGTCTGGCCAAAACTGCGGGGACAGTTCCGTCAGACGTGAAAACTAACCGTGCGGTTGCGGCTGAGTGTGCCGCGTCCGGGCTTTCGTCGTCCTGCGCCAGCGTTGCGCGGTGCGCGCTCGTTCATTGCCGCCGGAGTCGCATGCATAAGCGCTGTTTTTCGCGTGGTGCGGCTCGCATTGGTATCAAATTGTCTTATGAAAACTCGGCTACCCCGACGTGTTGGGAGCGTTTTTGCCTTTTTGGCCCTCGCCGGTTGCGCGGTGCCTCCAGGCGCTACCACGCAGGTCAGCGGCGTGTCCGCGACGACCAAGGATGCGCATACTGCGGTTGCTCCGCAGTCGTACGGCTCCGGTATGAACAATCTGCCCGACGCGGCGGATCAGAAGGGCAAGCTCGCTGACGCAGAGCCGTTGACCGACGGCCCGAATATCGGCGATTTCCATCAGATGGGCCGCGCGTCGTGGTATGGACGCGGCTTCCACGGCCGCAAGACGGCCAACGGCGAGCGCTTCGACATGCACGCGCTGACGGCTGCGCACCGCACGTTGCCGCTCGGTTCGTATGTGCGCGTGACCAATCCGGCGACGAACGATACCGTGGTCGTGAAGATCAACGATCGTGGTCCGTACGCGCGCGGCCGCGTGATCGATCTTTCTTACGCGGCTGCGAAAATTTTGCATCTGGCGCATATCGGTACGGCGCGCGTGAAGATCGAAGGTCTGACGCAGCGCGAGGCGAAGGCCGAGATGAAGGAAATCCTGGCGTCGAATCAGAGCGATTCGAACGAAAAGTAAGATCGTCTTTAAACGATGGCCGTGGGCATGCGATGCCCTCGGTAGAAAAGGCTGCTTTATGCAGCCTTTTTTGTTTTCACTCGTCCTTTTTCAGCGCCAGCGCGCGCGTGTACAGCGCGTTGCGCGAAGCGCCTGTGAGCGCTGCCGCGATCTTCGTCGCGCTGCTCACCGACAACTCCTCCAGCAGCATGCCGAGCAGCGCATCGTGATCGTGCTCGCCGCCGGCATCGACGGGCGCGCCTTCGACGACCAGCACGAATTCGCCGCGTTGCCGGTTGGCATCCTGTGCGAGCCACTTAGGCCCTTCGGCCAGGGTGCAACGATGCAACGCCTCATGTAATTTCGTCAACTCACGGGCAATCAACAGACGCCGCTCGCCGCCGAATGCGTCCGCGAGCGCCTGCACGGTTTCGATGATTCGATGCGGCGCTTCGTACAACACCATCGCGTACGGATGCTTTGTCAGCGGCGCGAGTGCGGCGGCGCGCTGCTTCGCTTTGGGCGGCAGGAAACCGATGAAAGAGAACGTCGATACCCAGTCGCCCGCGACGCTCAGCGCCGTGGCGAGCGCGCTTGCGCCCGGCAGCGGTACGACGGGGAAACCGGCTTCGCGCACGGCATCGACGAGTTTTGCGCCTGGGTCCGAGATGCCCGGGGTGCCCGCGTCGGAAACGTACGCGATACGCTCGCCCGCCTGCAGATACTCGACGATCCGCTGCGCGGATTCGCGTTCGTTGTGTTGATGCACGGCGACGAGCGGCTTCGAGATGCCGTAGCGCGACAGCAGTTGTCCCGTGTTGCGCGTGTCCTCGGCGGCGATGCGATCGACGAGGCCGAGCACATGCAGCGCGCGCACTGTGATGTCGGCGATGTTGCCGATCGGCGTGGCCACGACATAGAGCGCGGAAGCGGGGTACTGCTGTCCCTGCGCGAGTTCGGAAAGAGGAGTCATGACACGGAAGACACAGACAGACGAAACAAGGCCGACATTGTGCCACGCAGCCGCGCGCGCACCAGACCACGCATGCGATGCTGCGCGGCGCCCGCACAACTTTTCCGATGGCGCACGGTCCAAAAACGTCGGGGCAGCGTTCGAAGCGCATGCGTTGACGTTTCTCCAGCGGCGGCGTCTGCGGCTCGTC
Source organism: Paraburkholderia sp. XV (assembly GCF_020177535.1). Taxonomy (NCBI): domain Bacteria; kingdom Pseudomonadati; phylum Pseudomonadota; class Betaproteobacteria; order Burkholderiales; family Burkholderiaceae; genus Paraburkholderia; species Paraburkholderia sp. XV. The sequence goes on from NZ_JAGUUD010000028.1 coordinate 28,435, forward strand.
GCACGTAACGTCGTGTGTCGCGGCGGCGAGATCGATCTCGTGATGCGCGAGCCGGACGGCGCGCTGGTGTTCGTCGAGGTGCGCGCGCGAACGCGGGGCGGATACGGCGGCGCGGCGGCGAGTGTCGTGTGGCAGAAGCAGCAGCGCATCGTGCGCGCCGCGCAGCAGTTTTTGTCGGCGCATGACGGCGCGATGCCCGCGTGCCGCTTCGACGTGATCGCGTTCGAGCGCGGACGTCTGGTGTGGCTGCGCGACGCTTTTCGTGCGGACGGCTGTTGAGCAGGCGGTTTCGCCGCGTGAGTACGCTAAACTTGCGGACGCGAAAAGTGCGGCGAGCGCGTGGTGTGTGAATACGTGCCGAACGCTTTGCACGCAGGCGCTGCGAAGCGGAACCGCGAAGCGGCCTCGCATGAGCATGACGCGCCGATCGGAGCGGCTGCGGACTTCGCACGGGGAAGGGCAACACGTCCATTTGAACCTGTGCTGCCAGGCGGGCAGCGCAAGCAGTACACGATAGAGAGTCGATGTCAGTCGAACGCATTCAACAGCACTTCCGCGATAGCGCGGCAGTCACACTCGCAGCACTAGAAGCTTTGTCGATGCCGATTGCGGCGGCCGTCGATACGATGTTTGCCGCGCTTGCAAACGGTAACAAGATTCTGGCGTGCGGCAACGGCGGGTCCGCTGCCGATGCGCAATACTTCGCTGCCGAACTGATCGGCGGATTCGAGCGCGAGCGTCCGGCGTTGGCGGCCATCGCGCTGACGACGGATTCGTCGATCATCACGGGCATCGCCAACGATGCCTCGCTCGACCAGATTTTCGCGACGCAGATTCGCGCGCTCGGCCAGCCTGGCGACGTGCTGCTCGCTATCTCGACATCGGGTAATCCGGCCAATATTCTCGCTGCCGTCGAAGACGCGCACGACCGGGAGATGATCGTGATCGCGCTGTCGGGCAAGGGCGGCGGCAAGATCAATGAAGTGCTGCACGATACCGATATCCATATTTGCGCGCCGTCCGATCGCACGGCGCGCGTGCAGGAAGTGCATCTGTTGACGATCCATAGTCTGTGCGACGGCATCGATGCGATGTTGCTCGGCGAAGAATGATTCCGAAGGAGAGCGAGTTAATGAGCGCATATCGCGTGAAGAGTACGTTTGTGAGGACCACGCTGGTGGTTGGTCTCGTCGCCGGGCTGGCTGCGACGTTGCAGGGCTGCGTGCTGGCCGTGGGCGCGGCGGCGGGCGGCAGCGCGCTGGTCGCGACCGATCGGCGCACGCTCGGCGCGCAGACGGAAGACCGCGAGATTCAGGTGAAGGCGATGTCGCTGATCAGCCAGAATTTGCCGGACTCGGCGCACGTTAATGTGACCGTGTTTAATCGGCGGGTGTTGCTGACGGGTGAGGTTGCGGGTGAGGTTTCGAAGGCTCGGGCTGAATCGGTTCTGCGCAGCCTGAATAACGTGAATGCGATCATCAATGAGTTGACGATTGCGCCCGCCAGCTCCTTTTCTTCGCGTAGTAACGATACGTATCTGGAAGGGCGCGTGAAGACGGCGCTGATCGCTGAAAAGGATATTTCGGCGAATAACTATAAGGTGGTGTGTGAGCGTGGTTCTATCTATTTGATGGGGCTCGTTACTGTTGATGAGGGGAATCGCGGGGCGGATGTGGCTAGCCGGGTGCCTGGTGTCACGCAAGTCGTGAAGGTGTTTCAGTATATTCAGCCGCAAGAGGCTGCTGCGGCGTCGGCGGCTGCGTCGGCGGCTTCAGGGGCGCCGGCTGCGGCGGCTCAGCCTGATGCCGAGGTGACTTCTGGGGCAGTGCCGGATTCGTCGGTTACTTCGAAGCCGTTGGAGCAGCAGGCGCCGGCGCCGGTTAGCAACTCGACGCAGGTGCGTCCGGGGAATCCGAAGGCGGGGCAATGAGGTTGGGTTTTTGGGGTGCTGGTCTTCGGACGGTGATGGGTGGTTTGGTTGTGGCTGGGTTTTTAAACGCCGCGCATGCTGCCGATGCGCCGTCGCGTGGGCCGGCCATCGCTCGGGCTAATGCTTGTATGGGATGCCATGCGGTTGATCGGAAGCTTGTCGGGCCTTCGTTTCAGCAGGTGGCGGAGAAGTACAAGGGGAATGCAGGGGCTGAGGCTTTGCTTGCGCGGAAAGTGAAGGATGGTGGTTCCGGCGTTTGGGGCGCGATTCCCATGCCCGCGCATCCGGCGATGAATGATGCTGATATTCGTGCCGTCGTGGATTGGGTGCTGGCTGGGGCGCCTGCTGCTTCGAAGTGACCCCGGTGTTTGGTCTGGCACAGTAATTTTTCGTCGTGCTAGAATCGTTTGGTCGTGGGGCGGTAGCTCAGCTGGGAGAGCGTCGCGTTCGCAATGCGAAGGTCGGGAGTTCGATCCTCCTCCGCTCCACCAAAAATTTCAATAGAAACAACGCACTACGTCTTGCGATGTAGTGCGTTGTTTTGCATTCTGCCGCAGGTTTTCGCACACCCGTTGTGGCAAATTTGTGGCGTCACACAGGATCCCGCGGCTAGGCGAGGCGTTGGTAGAAAACGCTGCGCAACTCTACCGAGAATTCGGCGATCGTAAGAGTCAACCTTGCGTGCATCAGCTAACCAACGCCGCTGTGTGCACAAATGTGACATGGCGCAAAAAAGGGGCCAATGTCCATGCAGGCACTACTCACGGTCGATCAACTGGCGGAATGCCTTCGCAAATCGGTCGCAAGTATTCGGAGTGACGCGACTCGGAACCCACAATCCTTGCCCCCAGTCTGCCGTCTCCCAGGGACGAAGCGTCTGCTCTGGCGCGTAGAGGACGTTGAAAACTGGCTCAGCGCACATGTCGGCTCGGCCATTGTGGCAATCGAACCAGATCAGAAGCCTGCTGCGCCGCGACGCGGCCGCCCGACGAAGGCTGAACAGATCGCGCGGCAACGACACGAGAGGACCCATTCCGGCAGAGTGCCGGCGGGTCAGTCGGCTCGTTGATTCGTGACGCTCACATTAGTGCGGGCGAGACAGCCCGGTGCTGGAGATGCTGCGCTCGCGCGGTTGGCAGAGATTCGTGGTGCTGCCGCTGCAACGGCGGCTCCGGCCGCCAGGATGCCACAGGATTTTTTTCTCCCGGGTCTCGACGAGCTCAGGCGCGCGATGCCGAACCATATCGCCCGTTCAAGCCTGTTTTCTCCGGTCGCGAGAGGGGCGAGGACACTACATCGCGAAAGCGTTCTAGTCACCCGAAAGGACGCGGTCCTCAAGTTTTGGGGAGAACAACTCGATGAAGCGCAGGCCGATGTATGGATGCAGATTATGTACGAGGCAGCGATGCGTCCGTTGGGCGAGCCCGTCCCCATCTGCCGCGCACAATTTCTGCGCGCCATCGGGCGGCATACTGGGAAGTACGAGTATGCGTGGCTGCATCGCACGATGAAAGTGCTGTCGTTCGCCATGCTAGTGATCGAGGTGACGAACGACGGTAAGCCCAAGCTGTACGTCGGCACTTCCGGCGCCCTGCACTTGCTTGATGGTTTTGACTATGACGACGTTCGCAAGGAGTACTCAGTTCGGGTCGATCCAAGGTGGCGCTATCTGTACGAAAATCGCGAATTCGCCTTCATTGATTGGGCGAAACGCCTGCAAATACGGCAGGGCCAAGATATGGCGAAAACCCTTCAGCGCCTTGTGGCAACCTCAGACGACATCATTCAACGATTTCGTCTCGTGTGGTTGAAGGAGAAGATGCAGTACCGCAGTCCGATGCGAAAGTTCAAAAGCTCGCTGACTGCTGCCATGGAAGAACTGGAGCGGCTTGAGATCATAGCAGCGGGGCGCATTGAACTTAGCACCAAAGGGATTGAGCAGGCCGTGTGGACGCGGATTGATGGCCAACACAACCATCGGGGTAGCGTTCCTCTTGCGTCGGGGTAGCGTTCCGCTTTATCGGGGTTACATTCCGCTTTATCGGGGTTGTGTTCCGGGTGCCTTGCCAGGATGCTTGCTGGCAAAGGCTTTGAGGGATGCTGTTTGCCCTCTACCTTCTTTCTACCTTTCTCTTACACCGGCCAATGTGTGGACAACTTCGCGACTGCGAACCGTAAGAAGCCGCAGGCAAGCGGAATTCGTGAGACTGGGGGCTCAGCCCACCGATTCCGTCTTTGCTGCGTGCGACGATTACGCGAATTCGTGAGACTGAACGGATTCGTATCGCGAAATCGCGAGACTGACCGGACGACGATACGGCTGAGGCCGGCCATCTTGAGTCGTCCACCGTATGACCAACTCCGACATTCGAATGTCGGCGGCGCTCTGCAATCCCAAGCGGCCACCCATTCGACGTCTAAAGTTGCTCTCGATGCCGTTGGGAACGGCACCGTAGTAAGGTATCGTGTCAGTCGCATCGCACGTCGTCAGCCCTTCGTCGAGGTAACTGACGGCATCAAGCTCGCGGGGGTACCCCCACGCGTGTCGAGTGCTGATAACGATCAGCGACAGGCCCGTCGAGGCCACCACAACAACATATTGAGCCATACGGGGTCCCTAACAATGAAGTTCGTTCACGGCGGCGACATTCAGCGCGGGCTGCGCGAGATTTCACCGAGCCAGATTGCAGTCGCTTACGTCGGCATCGATTGGAAAACCTATATTGTTCCCGAGAAGCTCCGAGACATCGTACTGTCGCCGACTGTCGGCACGAATCCCGCCGCGATCGTCGAGATCGCCGAGGCGATCGGCTGGGAACATGTCCATTTCCTCGACAATTTGCATGCCAAGATTTACCTCGGAGAGCGCGGTGCGGCGGTCGGCAGCTTCAACCTGACGGCTAACGGCTTGAGCGCCGAAGGGCTTCAGGAAGCGGGGTTCCTCGTCGATGATGCGCGGGTGCTGGCCGAACTGCGCGCGAGGCTGGATGACTATCGGCGGCAAGCGGCTATGGCCTATCCGACCACTGCGGCCAAACTCGCGCGCCTAGCTGAACTGCGCGCGCTTTGGGATCGCGCGATCAAGCAGGGTGTGATTCGCAACGATGCGCAGGCCACGGCTCTGGGTGCTTACCGGCCGGTGTCCGCCGATGAAATTTATGTTTGCTGGGTGCTCGGCGACATCACTTACACCGACCAGATCGTCTCGCCCGCGACGGTCAACAACACGCTGACATTCCTCGAATCCGATATGGTGCGGCCCGACCGCTGGATTCTCTGCTGGACACCGCGCGGTGATGGGCACCCCGACGAACGCTACCGCCCCTACTGGCTGCATGTCGACGAGGTGGTCGAGGGGGGCGCGCAGGAAGCGCCCTATACGAAGGTCGCGGTCGAGCGAACCGGCCGGGCCGAGCTCCCACCGCCGTTCGAGATCACCGACGCGGCGGTGCATGCGCTGTATGCGGTGCTGAACTCGGGCGAATTCCCGGAATTTCTCGACGATCATGAAACCTGGTCGCTTGATCGCACGCTGCCGCGCCTACCCGCGTTCCTGCGTGCGCTGAGCGAGGCCGCGCGGCACGCTGCCATCACCGCCCGCACACCCGAATCAGCTGAGGCGCCCGGCACGGCCACCGTCTCGCCCGACGCGCTGGTTCGTGAATTCGGCGCGCGCATCCGTGAGGCGATGGGCATTTCGCTTTCGAAGAAGTACGTGACGACATCGATTGAAGGCCTGCTAGAGATGTACCCGCCCGTCACTCTGGCCAAGCGGCTCGTGAAGCCCGGCTCCGACATCAAGAGCGGCCTGAAAAGCCTCGCGAAGCACGGGGCGCTGCACCTGTCGTTCGAAAGCATCATGCTCGAACCGTGTTTCGCACCCCTGTTCAACAAGAACGACCTCGACTGCGCGCGCTTTAACCTGTTCGAGGCCGATCCGTCCTACCAGCCACCATCGGCGTAACACGGCCGGGCTGGGGCGGCTCCCACAGCTGGCCCCTGCCCTCGCCGGTGTTCCTGCAATTCCCGTATCTTGACGGTCGTCAATATTGACGAGCAAAACAATGTCATGTGGCCCGCTGCACTCCGATTTGTGCCTGTCGTGAAATTACTAAATGAGCGTACGGAAAGCCGGAGCTTGTCCGCCCTACGGTGATACGAGGTCTGGTGCAGTCGACAGACGTGCTATCGACGCCTGAAGCAAGTCGACGACGGAAAAGGCGACTGAAAAGCGCTCGCCTAACAGCCCGTTGTCGAACCCATGGCGAACGAAATATGCGCAGAGTTCTACAAGCATAAGCGCCGAAAAGCATTCCGTTACTATGACGTGCCCCCTGCGTGATCCACTACCGAGGCAATGATGAATCAGGATGATGTAAAGAAAGGGAACACGCGCCGCGCCAGAGCCGCAGGAACCGTCAGGACTTGGGACGATGAAGATGTGCGCCGGAAACGGCTAACGCGACATAGTTGCACTGTGACTTGTGACGGGGTCACGACTGAACATGATTCAGTGCACGCCGGATTCAAAGCATACGGTTTGCCAAGCGGGAGCCACATTCCGTTTCGCATCAAGGCGAAAAATGATGGGATGGCAATTTTTGAACACGAAGGAAAATCCTACGTGTTCAAGACGTTTCCGAAAGAATTCGGCACTATTCCGAAGCCGAAGGAATCGAAGGCACCGAAGAAGCTGAAGGAGCCGAAGAACGGGAGGCCGGGGGAGCAGACGATTGATGAACAACTTGCGACCGTTTATGGAGTGATGATGCATGCGGCGGGAACCGGGGTGTTCAACGCGACCAAGGCGCGGGCGATTTACAGTCACGTCATGGCGAGCAAACTCAAAATGCATTTGCGGACCTTTACGGGCAAGGTATCCCGCGCCGCTGCTGCCGATCCTGAAGCAAGACTGGTCCTTGAGCATTTTCATCGGCTACAGCACAAGCTGACCGTGCTTGTCGCGGATCATATGAAGAACGGGCCGGACGCCGCCGCCTTCATCGAAGCGGTGCGGCACATGGAGCAGGTGCATATCGTCACCTTTGAGGAGAACTATGCGGCACATCGGGCCAAAGGCTGCTATGACACGGCAGGCATTGAACTGCTCGACTGGGTGGACCTATCTGAGGACGTGCGCCGGACCTTGTACAGGCGCAAACTGCACGGCGCGGTATCCAACGCGAATCAGTTCGCGGTCTGACGCCGAACAATCGCCGATTGGCTGTCGCTGTCCGGTTCCAGGAGCGGAACGCTCGGGAAAAACTGCCCACCGGCAGTTCTGGGTCACGAATTCCGTCTCCCTGCAGAAGCGTTGCCACTTGCCGTGGCGCAAGTGGCATTTTCGCACTTAGCTCCGCCCACAATCGTTGCAGCCCCATTCCGGGTCCCAGTCGCCGTCGCAGTAGTAGCAGTGGTCGACGTCGCTTTCGCTGTCCTCGGTCTCCGGCTCTGTGTTCGGCCCCCAGTCCAGATTCAAACTCGACCATCGTGTTTCATCCTCGATCCACGGTAATGGGTTCATTGCATACATCAGGACCTGATGTCGCTGAATCCCGACGGACTCAAAATAAGATTGTTCCGTGTTTAGTCGGAAAATCTCCAGATTTACCAGCTCGTCACGTACGAAGTCGTATCCATCGAATCTGTCCAGAAAGTATTTTATTGCGCGATCGCTTAAACAAAGTCGAACGCACCGGTATGCGCCTACTCCGTCGACATCCGAAACGGCTAGACGATTGATCGTTTGGTGTAGTCGGTATAGCGCAATCGCTTCTGTCAGATGATTAAAGGTTAAGTATTGCTTATGCGCTTTCGCGAGAAGTAGCTCTCCTTCGAACTCGCGAATCGTCTCGCGAAATGATCTTTCGTCGACAAATTCCGCTGCGATTTCATTCCAAGTGGTCTCGTTGTACCAGGGGCCGTTGTCGGAAAAGCGTGTGCGGCAGAGCGGCCAGAGCACGCTTGGGTCACGCGCGTCGCCCAAAAGGGCTCGCCATAAATTTGCAGGGCCATCGTGATAAAGGGTTTCGGCATGAGGGAATAGCTGACCTAGCATGCGTAACACATCAACAGGAGGTTTTTTCAGTTTCCCGTCCATGAGCTGATACCACTTGTTGGACGACTGTGTGTCCGGCCAGCCCAGTCTTTCAGACTCTCTATTGATCCAGGCGCCAAACTGGTTCGGGTTGTCGCACCGAGCCGCATCCATCAAGGTTTTTATTAATGCCCTCGTGCGAAGTTTGGCAATTTCAATGTCTTTGGCGGTTTGACATCCCATAGCGTGACAAGGCCGGAAAAGATATAAGAAATTCGACTGTTAATGTTTTAATTCAACGCGATAACGCGGACGCGGTCAGCTTGCAAACGAGCAACGCGAATGTGTAGTGATCGGCCAGATTAGCCGGTCGCGGCGTGCCGAGCAGTCGCGCAGGACGTGCCGGTCGGCTACCTCTCGTGATTGCCGTTCCGTTGCGTGCGAACGAGCTTTCATCGAGTGGGTCCGAGCCTTCGCAAGCCGCATCGGCCATTGACCTTGGGCCTGTCTGCTGGATCGGTTTCGGGTACGTAACACCACGTAGCTCAAGCCAGCGTAATAATCTGCCGAGATCATCCGCGCATCGGCGGGAGGCAGGGCAACAGCTGCAATCAGTTCGGCTGCGGTCATTGTTTTGTCCCGAGGTGCCGGCGCTCGTCCTGGCCGGCTTTTCTGACGTTGGAAAAACAGCTTGATCGGAAACGCCTGATCACTATACCCGCTTGACGGTCGGTTTGTAACGTGTCACGTTACGCTAACCAAGAGGAGTGCAGCACGTGACATCGGACTACGGTCATCCCGGCGAGCAGTTACGCCCCAGACTCACAAAGGCGAGCTTATCGGTAACCGCAGCCGCCCAGGCACTTGGTGTGACCCGCAAGTGCCTCTCGGAGCTGCTGAACGGCCGATTTGGCATAAGTCCGGAGATGGCATTAAGGCTTGCTGCAGGATTCCCCGATACGACGCCGGAGTTCTGGCTCGGTTTGCAGACGCGCTGGGAGTTACAGGTCGCCCGCGAGAAGCTGGGCCCGCTCGACATCAAGCCGCTCACGGAGAAACGTCATGATTGAAGGCAATCCGCCGCCGCTGGCAATCGCGTCGCGGGTCCTTGCGCCGGAAACGCTGTCCGTGCTTCGTCGCCATCCCTATCATCTGGTCGCGTGGCGCATTGCCGATCGCTGGGCATTTAGTCAGCCCGAGCGCTTACGGGATCTTGAGGCCGAAGGCGAAATCCTGGTGCTGATCCGGCTGCTGGAACAGCAGCAGCTCGAGCATGAGGCGCTGCTCGACTCGGTGGAGGAGCAGCGCGTGGGGATGTCGCCCACGGAAATCCTTCTGCAGCGTGGTGTCGAACTTCGTCTGTGACGTCCTCTGGCCCGGCTACCCGCCAGTTCGCCCGGATGTACGCGCGAAGCTCGATCCTCCGGTTAGCTGCAGGCTAACTGGCCATGTTGACGGAATGATCGAGGGCGTAGACCCTGCGACCCTCAACCGTTTCGGCGACGCGACGGTCCATAGAAAAATCGGCGTGAAAATTACTCTGGGTTCCATTGAATCTTCCACGGGATCTTCCACTGAATGTTCCACTGCTTTGCGAGGTACGTGTAGGACAGGATAGGGAATGTACACACAACATCCGTTGTGCGTACACCGGAAAAATGGCTTGGTGCCTGCGGCCCCGGCGCCATCCTTCCTTTCCATTGAACTCAGGGCTTCGCCCCGAGACCCGAACGGCAAAGAGGGAAATGGCTTTTCACCTAGCAGATGATCCGCGTGACCAGCGACTCGAAACTCGTGTGACGCCAGAGGACAAAGTGATGATCCAGAATGCCGCGGCCGCTCGCGGTCGTAGCGTCTCGCAGTTCATCGTGCAGCGCGCCTTGCAGCGGTCTGACTTCAGCAATGGGGAGTGGCGCACACTACGTGAGCTCCGTGGCACCCTCGAAACACTTCAGTATTTGGCGATGCTCCAAGTCGAAGATTGGAAAGGGCGAAGGCAAACCCGAATTCGTGTTCATCGTCGATGACTTCGTTGTGATCGTGGAGGACAAGAAGGAGACGCGCTTTACGCGCTTCCTCGACGACGACAAGGTGATCACAGAGTTCCCGTGCAGACAGGACTACGCGCTCAACGGCGCAGTCCACTATGCAAGCGCGATGTTACGCAATGGCGTGCCATACAAGGGGATCTTCGCGGTCGGCATCGGCGGTGAGGAGCATCACCATGAGATCGCGGTGGCGTACGTGGGGCCCGGTCAGATTAAGCTGCTCGACGACCTCGACAACCTCGATGTCTTCGGAGCGGAAGCGATCGGCGAATATCACTCGGTCGCGGTGCTCGGGAATAAGCCGCAGGCGGAGGTCCGGCTCGACACAGTCAAGTCGGCTGCCTCGCGTCTGCACGAGGGAATGCGCAACTACGGTTCGGTCGAGAACGACCGCAAGGCACCGCTCGTTTCGGCAATCCTGTTGGCTTTAGAGAAGCCGGGCTTTGAGATCGACGAGCTGAAGGGATCGTACGACCAGAATCTGCCAGACGACTGGGACGGCGCGCGGATCTACAAGGCAGCGCATGCCTACATGCTCTCGAAGGGCTTCGGGCCGCAGCAGAAGATCGGCACGTTGCTCGACCAGTTCGCGTTCATCGAGAAATCACCGGCGTTGAACCGCGTGCACAAGGAGTTGGGGATGACCCCGCTCAAATGGTTCGCGCAAATCCTCAAGTCGGACGTACAGAAGGTCGTTACCGACCCCTCGATGAGTTCGTTCGATGTCCTCGGGAACTTCTACCACGAGTTTATCTCGTATGGCGGTGGGGACGGCAACACGCTCGGTATCGTGCTTACTCCCGAGCATGTCACTGCGCTCATGACGGAACTGATCGACGTCGGTGCTGGTGACTGGGTTCTGGACCCAACGGCGGGTACCGCGTCCTTCCTCATCGCTGCGATGCACCGAATGTTCAAGGACGCCGTCGGCGACGAATTGTTGAAGGAGGACATCCGTAAGAACCGGCTCCACGGCATCGAGCTCCAGGACAAACTGTTCGCCATTGGCTCTACGAACATGATCCTGCGCGGCGACGGGAAGGCGAATTTCCGCCGCGACTCAATCTTTGAGGCTCCGTTGCATGAGATGCGCGGTGACAAGCGAGGTGCTGGAGGTAGCTGGATTCCAGGCCACGGCTTCACAAAGGTCCTGCTGAACCCTCCATACTCACAATCAAAAGACAAGACGACGCGCCACCTATCTGAGCTGGCCTTCATCGAGCGAGCGCTGGAATTTCTGAACCCCGGTGGTCGTCTGGCAGCGATTGTTCCGCAATCGGCCATGGTCGGGAAGACGACAGACGATAAGGGCCGCAAGGTTTCGCTCTTGAAGAAGCACACGCTCGACGCAGTGATCACGATGAACGGCGAGACCTTTGCTGACTCGGGTGTCGGGGTGCATGCAGTGATCGTGCTGTTCACGGCAGGGAGGCCGCATCCGTCAGATGCGAAGGTGAAGTTCGTCAACTTTCAGCATGATGGATACAAGGTGCAGATGCACCGAGGGCTCACGGACGACGGCACGGCAGCTTCGCGACGCAGGCACTTGCTTGAGGTGCTACGAGGTGACGCGGTCGACGACACCCGGTTTATCGTTCGATCGGAGGTCACCGCGCAGGATGAGTGGCAGCACTCGTACTTTTACTTCAACGACCAGCCACCGACTGTCGAGGACTTCATGGCGACAGTCGCCGACTACCTCGTGTGGCAGGTGGATATGCACGCCCACGGCAAGGGTGATCTCATTACGCCCGTGGAGGAAGAGCTGCGTGAGGAAGGAGAAAATGAGTGAGCACGTTCGATGAGCTTACCTTCGCTCCAGTATACGTTGTTGACGTCAAGGGGCGTCAGGCTGGGCTGTTCCGCGCTCATAAGGGAAAGCGGCTGATCGCGGCGCATAGAAAACCTGGAACCACTCCGTTCGTCGGTGCGTCGAGAGTGAATAACAGCATTACCGATTTCGCTGATACTCCTGTACTGTTTCCGGGTGGCTGGGTGACGTTGATTTACAACGGCGACGGCGGGACTGGTCACGCGAAATATCAACCAGCTCCGTTCAGCGCTTCGGACGACGTCATCGCGCTCGAACCGTTATCCGACCTGGCTACCGAGCCCGCATTGCTGTTGATCGCGAGCATGCTCACGCAGCAGTGTGTCCCTAAGTTCGGGTTCGGCTACAAATTGACGTTGCATCGGCTCGGACGCCAGAAGATTATGGCTCCCGTGACAAGCAACGTCGATGGAGAGCAGGTTGTCGATTGGGAAGGGATGACGCGGCTCGGTGAAGAACTGCTTCGCATTGCAAAGGAGCGTGTGATCGAGGCTCGACGGTCGTCGACGGACGATGATGATACCTCGCAGGATCTCACCTTCGAGCCGATGCTCGTCACAGACGTTTTCGACTCGATGAAGGCGTCGTCGGCTTGGTACGACAAGTCGAAGCTGGCTCTAACAGGCGAGGGTCAGTATCCGTTTGTGTCCCGAACTCGTGAGAACAACGGGATCGATGGGGCGTGTGTTCGTCAGGAGAAGAGCCCGGAGCCTGGAAACGCAGTCACGATTGGCCTTGACACCCAAACTGTCGCGTACCAGCCGGTAGCGTTTTACACGAGCCAGAACATCCAGGTGCTCAGGCACGAGCGCCTGAGCGTTGACAGCGCGCTCGTTCTGTCGGCGCTCATCAAGCAGCAGATGAGCAGGTTCAGCTGGGGAGGAAACGGTGCAACACTTGGGCGCTTGCGGAAGACCCGCATCATGGTTCCGGTGACGACGGACGCGGGCGGTGAGAAGGTCGTCGACTGGGAAGGGATGAGTCGCTACGGGCGTGCGCTACGCGTGAGGGCAGAACGTACGATGGATGTCATAGTAGACGCTGCTGCAGAGCCAATCTCGCCGTCACCGCGCCGCGATCAGTTCAAGACCCCGGTGAAGCAACTTGCAGTGTTCGGGGGGGACGAGTGAGGGCGGGGAACGGACCGTCGCCCGAGTGACGGCGGGCCCCCAAACGTCTCGACCGCGACTCAACCAACGTTACGATAGTGCTCAGTCTCCTAGTATGTAACGCCTGTCACGAAAGAAGCTTCGGCTTTTGTGTTAGGACACTACTTCGGTAGCTTGCGCAACGTATGCGTCTGCTGCTACGACAGTCTCTTTGCCAGATCCTCGGCTCGTGGATGATAGTAACGCATCAACATGCGTGGGTCCTTGTGGCCCGTTATCTTTGTTAGCTCATGCATAGGGAAGATCGATGCTAGGCGGGAAGTTGCCTCATGTCGCAAGTCGTGAAAGCGAAGGTCGGTCAGAAACTTATGATCGGGCTTCGCTCTGGCCACCCTGCACTCTTCGACGTATGCCTTGCGGGCGCTCGCCACGGCGCGCTCGAAGGCCCTAGTAACTGCGTCGCTACGAATCGCAAATACACGGGCTGTGTTCTTTTCATCGCCATCAGATGTATCCGTGGCGTTATTTCGCGCGTTTTCCAGCGCCTGAAGTACCGATACAGCGCGCGAAGACAAGGGTACGTCACGGGCGTCGCCGTTCTTTGTCGATGGTAGGTGTGCGACACGACGATTAAGGTCCACGTTGGCCCACAACAGCGAGGTGATTTCGCCACGGCGCATTGCCGTTTCGACAGCCAACCAGATGATGGAAGGGAGCAGTGCTGAGCTGCTTGCTTTCGCCACGCGTTCAAGCTCGCCGTCTTGCGCGCGGCGTTCCGGCTCGGATTCCTCCCCGCCCAGTGTACCAACCGCCACTTCGTTGACAGCGATGCGCCTCGTGCGCGCATTGTTGGGCTGAGGTTTTCGCACGAGCTCGACATCCTCCTCCGCGCCAGCGAACCAGTAACAGCCCCCGTAGCTGAAAAAATACTAAGTCTGTGTCGATCGCCTCGACACATTCCCGAAGCTTCCCCGCCCCAACCACTTCATTTCCCCAACATCACCTTTCACCCTGCGTAAGCATGGAACGTTCTCACTCGCAACGGTTCCTACACCACGTAAACCCCGACACCCTGCGACCCTTAGCGCCGCCAAACCCGCGCTACCTGCCCCGCACTTGCCAAAAGAGCCGTTCGAATGGACCCGCACCGCCCGCGCTCTATCGAAGTGGATTTTTTCCGAGGGATCGTGCTGATCGTGATTGTTCTCGACCACATCCCGGGCGGGGTGTTACAGCACCTGATGTTGCACGCATACGCCTTATGTGACTCAGCAGAAGTCTTCGTCTGCCTCGGCGGCTATGCATCCGCAGCAGCCTACGGCGCGGTCCTAAGCAAGAAAGGCGAAAAAGCCGCCCACAACCGCTTCTACAAACGCTGCTGGGAGATCTACCGCGCCTACCTGTTAACAGCCGTCCTCACCTTATTCTCCGGCGCGATCCTGCAGCGACTGCAGCTAAACCGCCCAATGGTCGACCTGACAGGCTGGCCAATATTCACAGCAGCACCAATCAAGGAAGCGCTAAACATAGCAATCCTCAGACGCCAGCCTTACCTATCAAGCGTCTTACCGATGTACGTGATCTTCGCGATCACGGTCCCCTTCATCGTCCCACTAGCCCGAAAAGCGCCACTTATCGCGCTAACCGGAAGCCTCATAATCTGGGCGCTAGCCATACCCCTAGCCAAACTCTTCGCCATAGACGACGTCATCGACTGGGCTTTCAACCCTTTCGCCTGGCAACTGATGTTCGTGATCGGTATCCTGTGCCGTGAGCATCCGGTTTCGGATCAATTCCTGGAATCAAAACCCGGCCGCTGGTTTACAAAAGCGGCCCTAACAGCCGTGCTAGCCTTCGCAGTGGTGAAGCTTTTCATCCTGACCCAACCGCTCCCTGGCCACCTGAAACAGAACTTGTCGATTGAACGCGTGATCAACTTCCTCGCTATCGCCTGGGTTGCCGTCGTCCTTGTCCGCGCCGGCATCATTGCGAAACTCGCGCAAAAAGCGCCAGCCGTCATCAAGGTCGGGCAGACGGGGTTAGTGTGCTTCGTCGGAGGCACGCTGATCTCGCTGATCGTCGACACGGCGACACCGCGCAGCATCCACGGGCTGACCCACGGGCTCGCGGCGCTTGCCGGCGACCTGGCAGCGATCATCGCCGTCCTGCTACTGGCGCGCTTCTGGAAAGACTGGAAGGGCCCGACGCAGCCGCGCGCCGCTGTTAGCGGAGCCGATTGCCGATGAAGCGCGGTATCGCATGGCCGCGTGCGGCGTTCCGGCTAGCACGCACGGCGCTCCTATGCTGCGCCGCCAGCGCAGCAACAGCGGCAACACCCGCCGCACCCGCCGCACCCGAAAGCCAAACGCAAACAACCCCAAAACCCAAACCCCCGTTCGCCACCCGCTGCACAGACCTGACCGGCCTCTGGCTCGACGCCGAAACCATCGCGCTTCCGACGCACGGCGCCCACGTCGAAACCGCAACCGTCATCACAGCCCAAACCCCGGGCAACGGCGCGGGCGAGTTCTGCCGCATCACGGGCGTCATCCGCGCGATCAAAGGCACCACACCCGACATCCGCTTCGACCTCAACCTGCCACGCCGATGGAACGGCCGCGCCTTGCAGGTCGGCGGCGGCGGCTACAACGGCACAGTCGTAACGGGCATCGGCGTGATGCCGTTCTCGCCGGTTCGCGCACCGCTAGCCCAAGGCTACGTCACGTTCGGCGACGACTCTGGCCACGTCGGCAACTCTGCGCTCGCGGTATTCGGCCTGGTCGACGAAGCCGTCGTGAACTTCGGCTATGCGCATCTGAAGAAAACCCACGACGCCGCCCTCGCGCTGATCGTGCGCATGTACGGCCATCCACCCGACCGCATGTACTTCGCGGGCGGTTCAACAGGCGGCCGCGAAGGCTACACCGTCATGCAGCGGTTTCCGGAAGACTACGACGGCGTCATCGCCGATTCCCCCGCGCTGAATTTCTCCGGCGTCCGACTGATCGGCATACGCGTAGGCCAGGCCGAATACGCGACGCCCGGCGGCTTCGTCCCGCCCGCACTACTCGAACGCGTCTACCAGAAGTCGCTTGAAGTCTGCGACAAGCTGGACGGCGCGACGGACGGCATCGTCAGCGATGTCGCCGAATGCCGCCAGCGCGAACCCGAAATCATCGACTCGCTGCGCTGCCATCGCGGCACGTCCTACGCCCACGAAGGCGGCTGTCTGACCGACCCGCAACTATCGACACTCAACGTCCTGCGCGACGGCCTCAAACTGCCGTACAAGCTCGCCTACGACATCAGCGGCTACCACGGCTACAACGTCTTCCAGGGCACGCGTCTGAACGGCATGCTCGGACTCGGCCGCGACCCGGCGCGTCAAACATCGCCTACCTTCACAGGCAACGGCTATCTGTTCGCGCAAGCCGACGGCTACATCCGCTACTTCGTCACCCAGGACGCCACGTTCGATTCCATCAAATTCGACGTACTGCACCCCGGCAAATACCAGAAGCAACTGACCACGCTGTCGCAGGTCATCGGCGCGATGAATCCCGACCTGGGCCGTTTCATCGCGAAGGGCGGCAAACTGATCACGATGCAGGGCCTCGCCGACGAAGTCATCAGCCCCAACCAGACGATCGCCTACTACGACCGCCTCATCGACCAATACGGCGACGAGCGCGTCAACGCCTTCATGCGTCTCTACATGGTGCCGGGCTTCCAGCATGGCGGCGGCGTGTTCATTCCATCCGTCGATCTGCTCGGCGCCCTCGACAACTGGGTCACGCGCGGCGTTTCACCGGAAACGCTGCTCGCCACCGACATCTCCCCGCCGACCAACGGCCGCTCGCGTCCGCTATGCCGCTATCCGATGTACCCGCGCTATCTCGGCAAGGGCAATCTCAACGAAGCAAACAACTTCGTCTGCAGCGAACCCTGAGCCAGACGGAAGCGCGCATCGCAGCCCGTGGAACCGCCGTCTCGCACCGCACATTTCGGCCCTCATTTCACCCGCAATCACGCAGCGCCCCTGTAGTATTGGACGATTCATGCTGCAAGGCGCCGCTATCTGCCCGCATCACACGCCTTCCGGTAATGTTTGCGCACATCGAATGCGCGTGAACAGTTTGCACACAAACAACTGGGCAAAATTTACCTGCACTCTTCCCGGAGACCTTATGACCGCATCTAAAAGCGCGGCCCTCGTCGAGGTGCTGACGCGTCATCGCGATACGCTGCTCACGGAATGGTTGAACCAGCATCTATCGATCTCGCTGCGCCGCGGACTCGCCACAGAAGCGGAGATGAGCGACCAGTTCCGCAACTTCCTGAACATCTTCTCCGACACGCTCGCCAAAGCCGATACGTTCGACGCGACCCGCCCCGAATGGGAGCCCGTGCGCGCGTTTCTCGCCGACATGTCGGTGCATCGCGCGCGTCAGGGCTTCACGCCCGTCGAAACCGCGACCTTCGTCTTCTCGCTGAAGCAGCCGCTGTATGTGCGCCTTCGCGAGGCGTTCAGCAGCCAGCCGCAAGAATTCGCGGACATGAGCTGGACGGTGAACCTGTTGCTCGACTCGCTCGGCCTCCACACGACGGAAGTGTTCCAGCGCAGCCGCGAAGCGATCATCGCGCGTCAGCAGGAAGAACTGCTCGAACTGTCGACTCCCGTCGTGGAGCTATGGGACGGCATTCTCGCGCTGCCGCTGATCGGCACGCTCGATTCGGCGCGCACGCAAGTGGTGATGGAAAGCCTGTTGGAAAAGATCGTCGAAACGGGCGCCGCCATTTCGATCATCGACATCACAGGCGTTCCGACCGTGGACACGCTCGTTGCCCAACATCTGCTGAAGACCGTCGCGGCCGCGCGTCTGATGGGCGCGGATTGCATCATCAGCGGTATTCGTCCGCAGATTGCGCAGACCATCGTGCATCTCGGCGTCGACCTGACCAATGTCATCACGAAGTCCACGTTAGCGGATGCCTTCATCATTGCGCTGCAAAAGAGCGGGTCGAGCATTCCGACGCGCACCGTCAGCTAAGGTCGCGCCATGGATCGCATTCCAATCCTGCGGATGGGTGATTGCCTGATCGTCGCGATTCAGGTGGACATGCACGACCGTCTCGCCATCGCGCTACAGGACGACCTGACCGCGCGCATCGTCAAGGACAGGGCGAAAGGCGTGCTGATCGACATCTCGGCGCTGGATATCGTCGACTCCTTCATCGGCCGCATGATCAGCAACACGGCCGCCATGGCGACGGTGCTCGACGCGCAGACGGTGGTGGTCGGCATGCAGCCGTCCGTCGCGATCACGCTGGTCGAACTGGGACTCACGTTGACGGGGGTGCGCACGGCGCTCAACGTCGAACGAGGCATGGCGCTGCTCAAGCAGCGGCAGCCCTGATCAGGTGGGGCGCTCATACATGAACTCATTCGGCGTGGTGGTGACATCGACTGTCGAAGTCGGTCTGCGCTCGGATCAGGAGATCGTCAAGCTTCGCCAGGTCGTGCGCGACGAAGCCATCGCACAAGGTTTCTCGCTCGTCGATCAGACGAAGTTCGTCACGGCCGCGAGCGAACTGGCACGCAACACGCTTTTGTACGGTGGCGGCGGCGACGCGACCTTGAGCGTGCTTCTCAACGGCACGCGTAAGGGCCTGAAGCTGACGTTCGTCGACCAGGGCGCGGGCATTGCTGATATCGAACGCGCGTTGCAGGACGGCTTCACGAGCGGCTCGGGGCTCGGCCTCGGGCTCGGCGGCGCGCGGCGTCTGTGCGACGAATTCGAAATCCAGTCGGAACCAGGAAAAGGCACGACGGTGTCGATCACGAAATGGAAACTTCGCTAAGCGGTCTGCGCGCCATGCACGCGTCGTTCGAAATCACCGACGCAAGCAGCGTCGCGTTCGCGCGGCGTGGCGCCAATGACGCGGCGCAAAAGGGCGCGCTCAATGAGACGGACCTGGGCCGGGTCGCCCTGATCGTCACGGAGACGGCGACCAACATCCTCAAGCATGCGCAGCACGGCGAACTGCTCGTGCGGGTCCTGCCGTCGGATACGGCGGGCACACTCGCCGACGGCGTCGAGATCATCGCGTTCGACAAAGGTCCGGGCATGCAGGACGTGCAGCTCGCGTTCCGCGACGGCAGCACGACGGCGGGCTCGCCGGGCACGGGGCTGGGCGCGATCCGGCGCCTGTCGGAAGAGTTGTCGGTGTATTCGCAGCCGAATCTCGGCACCGTGCTGCGCGCCGTGGTGCGCAGCCGCAGCACGAAAGAGCGCCCGGGACGCGCGGCGGCAGGCACCGACATCGGCGGCGTATGTGTGCCGTATCCGGGCGAATCCGTGTGCGGCGACGCGTGGGGAGTCGAAGCGGATCGGGACGGCCTGACCATCACGCTTGCCGATGGTCTCGGCCACGGCCCCGACGCCCATGTGGCGGCGGCCGCTGCCGTCGATGTCGCGCGGCGCCGTGCGGGCCGCTCGCCCGCCACGCTGATGGAGCTCGCGCACGGTGCGTTGCGCCCCACACGCGGCGCGGCCGTCGCCATGGCGCGGCTCGATCTCACACGCTCGCAACTCGTGTTCACGGGCACGGGCAACATCGCGGCGTCGATCTTCAATACCGGCAAGCCGGCCCTCGTGGGCGGCGGCGCGAGCCTCGGCTCGAGCACGGCAGCCGAAGCCGCGCGCAACACGTGGCAACTCACGTCGCGCAACGGCATCGTCGGTCATACGATGCGCGACTCGCAGGAATTCGAAGTGGCGTGGACGCGCGACGCGCTGCTCATCCTGCATTCGGACGGCATCGGCACGCGCTGGGATCTGGCGGCGTATCCCGGCTTGCATCTGCAGCCGGCCGTGATGATCGCCGCCGTGCTGTACCGCGATTTCTCGCGACGCCGCGACGACGCCACCGTGGTAGTCGTCAAGGCAGACCAGGGAGTACATTTCAGGCATGACGACCCCCATACTGCGCATCCGGCTCGAGGCTGAGGAAGACGTCGTCGCAGCGCGCCGCAAGGCGCGCGCGATCGCCGCAGGCTTCGGCTTCTCCATGCTCGACCAGACACGCATCGCAAGCGCGGTCTCGGAGATCGCGCGCAATGCATTCGAATACGCGTATGGCGGCGAAGTGACCTTCGCATTCGACGGCGCTTCTAAACCGCAGGCGCTAATCATCGACGTGCGCGACCGCGGTCCTGGCATCCGCGAACTCGAGTCGGTGCTTGACGGCACCTACCGGTCGTCGACGGGCATGGGCCGCGGCATCGCCGGGAGCCGCCGGCTGATGGATCGGTGCGAAATCGAATCGTCGGCGGAACGCGGCACGGCTGTGACGATGGCGCGCTTCCTGCCGCTCGACCGCCCCGAAGTGGCCGCGTCGGGCATCGACGCGATCATGCGCAACCTCGTCCAGCAGAACGCGCTGGGCGGACGTCCGGGCGGAGCAAGGAGCGCAGGGGACGCGGCGCGCCGCTCGTTCGACGAAGTGCTCGAACAGAATCGCGAACTGCTCGCCACGCTGACGGAACTGCGCGACCGCCAGGACGAGTTGACCCGCCTCACGCAGGAACTCGAAGCCACCAATCGCGGCGTGGTCGCGCTATACGCGGAACTGGACGAACGCGCGGACGAACTGCGGCGCGCCGACACGATGAAGTCGCGCTTCCTGTCGAACATGAGCCACGAACTGCGCACGCCGCTCAGCTCGATCCGGGCGCTGTCGAATCTGCTGGTGAACCGGCTCGACGGCGACCTGTCCGCCGAGCAGGAACGCCAGGTGCTACTTATACGCAAATCGGCCGAAGATCTGACCGAAATCGTCAACGATCTGCTCGATCTCGCCAAGATCGAAGCAGGCCGTACTGAATTGACACCTGCCTGGTTCAAGGCCACCGGGCTCTTTGCGGCGCTGCGCCCGATGCTGACGCCGCTTCAGACTGATCCGTCGGTGAAGCTGATTTTCGAGGACGCGTACGGTTTGCCACCCATCTTCGCCGACGAAGCCAAGCTCACGCAGATACTGCGTAATTTCGTCTCCAACGCGCTCAAATTTACCGAGCGCGGTGAGATACGCGTCGGCGCGCGAATGGAGCCGGATGGCGAGCACGTCACATTCTTCGTGGCCGACACGGGAATTGGCATCGCCGAGGAGCACCAGCAAGTGATTTTCGAAGAGTTTGGCCAGGTGCAGAATCATCTGCAGCAGCGGGTCAAAGGTACGGGCCTCGGCTTGCCGCTGTGCCGCAAGCTCGCTGCGCTGCTCGGCGGCCACGTGGGTGTCGACAGCAAGCCGGGCGTGGGCTCGACCTTCTTCGCGACGCTGCCGCTCGAAGCGGTAGCCGGGCCGCGCGCGGACGACGCAACCGGCGGCCCGGCCATCGTGCACGGAGGCACCTCATGACGGTTGCCGCTCCGCTGATCCTCAACGTCGACGACAACGACGGCGCGCGTTACGCGAAAACGCGCGTGCTCGTGCATGCCGGTTTCGAGGTCATCGAGGCGGCGACGGGCCAGGGCGCGCTCGATCAGGTGCGCACGCACAATCCAGCGCTCGTCCTGCTCGACGTGAAGCTGCCCGATATCAGCGGCATCGAGGTCTGCTCGATTCTCAAGCGCGATCCACAAACGCGCTCGACGCTCATCCTGCAGACGTCGGCGGCCGCCGTGCAATCGTTCGACAAGGTCCGCGCGCTCGACGGCGGCGCGGACAGCTATCTGACGGAGCCGATCGAGCCGGCCGAACTCGCCGCCAACGTGCGCGCGCTATTGCGGCTGCACCGCGCGGAGGAAGCACTGCGCGACGCCGACCGTCGCAAGGACCAGTTCCTCGCGACGCTCGCGCACGAACTGCGCAATCCGCTTGCGCCGATCCGCAATGCCGTCGAACTGATGGACCCGCGCCATCACGCGAACGCCGAGACGGTGCGCGACGCGCGCATGATCGCGCGCCGTCAGGTCGAGCATCTGAGCCGGCTCGTCGACGATCTGCTCGACGTGTCGCGCATCACGCACGGCAAGATCGCGCTGCAGATGGAATGCGTCGATCTCGGCGCCGCCGTCGCAACGGCCGTCGAAGCAAACCAGCCGTCCATTCAGAAGAAGCAACACACTTTGCACGTCAACGTGCCCGACGAGTCATGCATGATCTACGGCGACCCGATCCGCGTCGCGCAGGTGATCAGCAATCTTCTGTCGAACGCGGCGAAGTACACGCCCGAAGGCGGCGTGATCGAGCTCGACGCGAGCGTGGCCGAAGACATCATGACGATCCGCGTGCGCGACAACGGCATCGGCATTCCGCCGAACGAACTCGCTGACGTGTTCAATCTCTTCATGCAATCGGAAGATTCGCTGGCGCGCTCGGAGGGCGGTCTTGGCATCGGGCTGTCGCTTGCGAAGACGCTCACCGAACTGCATGGCGGCTCTATCGAGGCATTTTCTGCGGGACTTGGAATGGGCTCGGAATTTGTTGTGACATTGCCGATCGCGGCATCAGGAAAGGTGGCGGCGCCGTGGCCGGCAGCCTCCGGGGCGGCGACGTCCGGCGACGACGCCGCGACTGACACGGCGCCCGCCGCCGCCAATCCCGTCGACGACACCCAGGGCGCGCCCGATGCGAAGCGCCGTGTGCTGGTGGTCGATGACAGCGTCGACGGCGCCGAATCGATGTCGATCCTGCTCGAAATGCTCGGCCACGACGTGCGCGTGATGTACGACGGCGCGGCGGCGATCGCGGCGGCGGGCGAGTTCAAGCCGGAAGTGGTGCTGCTCGATATCGGCTTGCCGGGCATCGACGGCTACCAGGTTGCGCGTGCGTTGCGCGCCGAGCCGGCTACGGCGGGCGCATTGCTGATCGCGCTCACGGGCTATGGTCAGGACAGCGACCGGCAGCGCACGCGCGATGCGGGCTTCGACCATCATCTCGTGAAGCCTGCTTCGCTCGACGACATCGAACGCGTGATCGCGACAGACGGCGCGAGCGGCATGCCGCGCAATCCGGGCACGCCCGTGCGGTCGGACGCGACGGGGTGACCGGGCGTCGAACGGAACGCAGCGAAGCAAGGTAGCGCGCGAGGGCAGCAAGCATGGACACCGGCGTACCGCGTGTGGCCGCAGGGCGAGAGCGATACGGCGGGACGCAGAGTCAGTTCACCCATGAGACGTGCCCCTCTGACTTCCGGACGGATTCCACGGGCGCGCCCAAAACCGGCCGACGGCGGCGTCGCGCGTCGCCTGTCTGGCGCGCCGAACGGCGCTCCTTGCTCCTTGCCCTGCGGCCAGTTTCGGACGTTCGCATGTACGTTTCATAGATAAACAGACTCAAGGTTGCGTCGATGAAACCGGACAACACGATGGCGGGCGCGTCCACTGAGGCGGACGCGGCGCTCGCAGGCAGTGCGTCTCCCAGCTTCCTCGCGGGCGGCGGCGAGATGGGCGGTCTGATACGCGCCTACGACTGGCGCGCGACGCCGCTCGGCGCGCCCGACGACTGGCCGCAAAGCCTGAAGACGGCGATCCGCATCATGCTCACGTCGCGCCAGCCGATCTGGATCGGCTGGGGGCCGGACCTGATCTACTTCTACAACGATCCCTACAAGTCGATCATCGGCGGCAAGCATCCCGCTGCGCTCGGACAGCCGACGTCGACGGTGTGGCGCGAAATCTGGAGCGAGATTCAGCCGTTGCTGGAGACGGCGCTGACGGGCAGCGAAGGCACCTTCACGGAGCAGAAGCTCCTGATCATGGAGCGCAACGGCTACCCGGAAGAAACGTACTACACGTTTTCCTACAGCCCGATTCCCGACGATCACGGCGGCACGGGCGGCATCATCTGCGCGAACAGCGACGACACCGTGCGCGTGCTCGGCGAACGCCAGCTACGCCTGTTGCGGGAGATCGGCGCGGCGACGCGCGACGCGCTGTCGTGGCGCGATGTCTGCGAGCGCAGCGTGCGCGCGCTCGAAAGCGATCCCTACGACCTCACTTTCGCGCTGTTCTATCAGACGGAGCCGGGCGGCGCGTCGGCGTCGCTGGCGGGCGCATGCGGCATCGGCGCGGGCCATCCCGCCGCGCCGCAATCGATGGATGCCGCGCACGGCGCCGCGTGGCCGTTCGCCGACGTGCTGCGCAGCCAGCGTCTGGCCATCGTGCCCGATCTCGCGGAGCGCTTCGATGCGCCCTTGCCTTCGGGCGCATGGCAGCGGCCTAGCGCGCAGGCGGCTGTGCTGCCCGTGCAACCGTCGGGCGAAGCAGGGCGCGGCGGCGTGCTGGTCGTCGGGCTCAATCCGTACCGGCTCGTCGACGACAACTACCGTACGTTTCTCACGCTGGTCGCGCGGCAGATGGGCGCAGCGCTCGGCTACGCGGACGCCTACGAAGAAGAGCGGCGGCGCGCGGAAGCGCTCGCGGAAATCGATCGCGCGAAAACGACTTTCTTCTCGAACATCAGTCACGAGTTCCGCACGCCGCTCACGCTGATGCTGGGCACGCTCGAAGAACTGCTCGCGAAACCCGATGCGGCCAGCACGGCTGACCGGCCGCTGCTCGAAGTCACGCATCGCAATGGCTTGCGGCTGCTGAAGCTCGTGAATGCGCTGCTCGACTTCTCGCGCATCCAGGCGGGGCGCATCGAGATCCATCCGCAGCCGACCGATCTCGCGGCGTTCACCGCCGACCTCGCGTCGCTGTTCCGCTCGGCGGTCGAATCGGCGGGCATGACGCTCGAAGTCGATTGCGAACCGTTGCCGTATCCCGTGTCGATCGACCGCGAGATGTGGGAGAAGGTCGTGCTCAATCTGCTGTCGAATGCGTTCAAGTTCACGCTCACGGGCAGCATTGCGGTGAGCCTGAAAGCGACGCAGGGCGGCAGCATCGAAATGAGCGTCGCCGATTCGGGTATCGGCATTCCCGAGCACGAGATTCCGCGCCTGTTCGAACGTTTCCATCGCGTCGAAGGCGCGGTGGGGCGGTCGGTCGAAGGCAGCGGCATCGGGCTCGCGCTCGTCAGCGAGCTGGTGCGGCTGCATGACGGCGTGATTCATGTCGAGAGCGAACTCGGCGTCGGCACGCGATTTACGGTCGTGCTGCCGGCTACGCTATCGATGGACCCTGCGTCCGGTAACAGCGCGCGCGCGACGACGAGCGCGAGCGCGCACAGCTACGCGGACGCCGCGCTGCGCTGGCTGCCTGATGCGTACCCGGATGACAGTGCCAGCGATCCGGGCCCGCTGCCCGCCACCGGCGAAACACCGTCCGCCGGGGTAGACGGCCGAGCGACGGGCAAGCTGCTCGTCGTCGACGACAACGCCGATCTGCGTGACTACATGCGGCGTATTCTGTCGGCGGCGGGTCATGATGTGCATCTTGCTTGCGACGGCGAGGAAGCGCTCGCGGCCGCGCGCAACCTGCAGCCCGAGCTGATCGTGTCCGACGTGATGATGCCGAAGCTCGACGGCTTTGGCCTGTTGCGCGCGTTGCGCGCCGACGCCGAACTGCGCGAAACGCCCGTGCTGCTGCTGTCGGCGCGTGCGGGCGAAGAGGCGAAAGTGGGCGGCCTCGAATCGGGCGCGGACGACTATCTGATCAAGCCGTTCGCGGCGCGCGAACTGCTCGCGCGCGTCGCGGGCAATCTGCAACTCGCGCGCTTGCGGCGAGAAACAGGCAACCGACTGCGCGAAGAGTCGCGCACGCTCGAAATCCTGAACCGCGTCGGCACCGCGGTCGCGGCGGAACTCGACCTGAACCGCGCGGTGCAGGTCGTCGTCGATGCCGCGACGGAACTGACAGGCGCCGCGTTCGGCGCGTTTTTCTACAACGTGCAGGACGACAAGGGCGGCAGCTACATGCTGTACACGCTGTCGGGCGTGCCGAAAGACAGCTTCGCGAAGTTTCCGATGCCGCGCAACACGGCCGTATTCGCACCGACGTTCCAGGGCGAAGGCATCGTGCGTTCCGACGACATTACGAAAGACGCGCGCTACGGCCGCAACCCGCCGCATCGCGGGATGCCCGAGGGCCATCTGCAGGTGCGCAGCTATCTTGCTGCGCCCGTCGTGTCGCGCACGGGCGAAGTGCTCGGCGGACTGTTCTTCGGACATCCGACGCCGGGTGTGTTCACCGCGCGCGCGGAGCGCGTCGTCGAAGGCATCGCCGCGCAGGCCGCGACGGCCATCGACAATGCACGCCTCTATCAGGCCGCGCAACGCGAAATCGCCGAGCGCACGAAGGCGCAAGAGGCGCTGCGCGAATTGAACGAAACGCTCGAGGCGCGCGTGATCGAAGCCGTCGCGGATCGCGACCGTCTGTGGGACTTCAGTGAAGACCTGCTGGTGGTCGCGGGTTTCAATGGCGAGTTGCAGCGCATCAGTCCTTCGTGGACGCGCGTGCTCGGTCACGACATGCACTGGCTCGCATTGCAGTCGTACTTCTCGTTGATTCACGCCGACGACCATTCGATGGTCAAGGCGCACCTCGACGAGCTGCGCCGCACGGGTGCGCCGACGCGTTTCGAGAACCGGCTGAAGCATATCGACGGCGGTTGGCGCTGGATCGCGTGGACGCTTTCGCTCGATCCCGATACGGAGCGCATTCACGGCGTCGGCCGCGACGTGACGAGCGACCGCGAAACGCAGGAAGCGCTGCGTCACGCGGAAGAAGCTTTGCGCGTCGCGCAGAAGATGGAAGCCATCGGCAAGCTGACGGGCGGCGTCGCGCACGACTTCAACAATCTGCTGCAGGTGATCGGCGGCAATCTGCAACTGCTCGCCGACGACGTGGTTGGCCAGGAGCGGCCCGCGCAACGCGTGCGCAATGCGCTCGGCGGCGTCGCGCGCGGCGCGAAGCTCGCGTCGCAACTGCTCGCGTTCGGCCGTCGTCAACCGCTCGCGCCGAAGGTGGTGAACCTCGGGCGCTTCGTGCGCGGTCTCGACGACATGCTGCGGCGCGCGTTGGGCGACGGCATCGAGATCGAGACCATCGTGTCGGGCGGATTGTGGAATACGCTCGTCGATCCGTTTCAGGTGGAGAACGCGCTGCTCAATCTCGCGATCAATGCGCGCGATGCGATGGACGGCCACGGCAAGCTGACCATCGAAGCGGGCAATGCATCGCTCGACGATGCGTACGCGAAGCGTCACGCCGACGTCACGCCGGGCCAGTACGTGATGGTCGCCGTCACCGATACCGGCTCGGGCATGTCAACCGATGTGCAGGAGCATGTGTTCGAGCCGTTCTTCACGACCAAGCCGGAAGGACAGGGCACGGGGCTGGGCTTGAGCATGGTGTATGGCTTCGTCAAGCAGTCGGGCGGCCATGTGAAGATCTACAGCGAGATGGGGCACGGCACGACGATCCGTCTGTATCTGCCGCGCGTGCGCGAGGAAGAGGATCTCGAAACGGATGTCGACGCAGGACCGGCCAAAGGCGGCGCGGAGACGATACTCGTCGTCGAGGACGATGAAGACGTACGCACGACGGTGGTCGAGATGCTGGCGTCGCTCGGCTATCGCGTGCTGAGGGCGAAGGATGCGCAAAGCGCGCTGGCGATCGTCGAAAGCGGCGTGCCGATCCATCTGCTTTTCACGGATGTCGTGATGCCCGGGCCGCTGCGCAGCACGGAGCTGGCGCGCAAGGCGCGCGAGCGTCAGCCGGGCATCGCGGTGCTGTTCACGTCGGGCTACACGGACAACGCGATCGTGCACGGCGGGCGGCTGGACGAAGGCGTCGAGCTGTTGAGCAAGCCGTATTCGCAGGAAGCGCTCGCGCGCAAGATCCAGCACGCGCTACAGGTGCAGTACGCGCGGCCGGACGACACCGTCACGCTGCAGGCGCAGGACTCGCAAACCGTCAGGGTCGTCGACCGGCACAGCAACGAGACGTTCGAAGCGATCCGCGACCTGCGCATTCTGTTCGTTGAAGACGACGAACTGGTGCGCGTCAGCACGGCGGAGCTGCTGCGCACTTTCGGCCTCGAAGTCGCCGAGGCGGCGAGCGCGGCGCAAGCGTCGCAGATGCTGCACGAGCGCGATTTCGACGTGCTGTTGACGGACGTCGGGCTGGCGGGCGAGTCGGGCGTCGATCTGGCCATCGACGCCGCCGCGCGCCAGCCCGGCATGCGCGTGATTTTCGTCACGGGCTCGGACGCGGCTTTGTCGGCTCAGCAGCGGACGCAATTGCAGGGCGTCGCGCAATTGCGCAAGCCGTACGATCCGCTCGATCTCGTCAACGCATTGCGCGCATGTGTCGAATGATTTTTCGCCGCGTCTGGCTCGGTAGGTTCTGCCTCAGTAGGTGATCGTCGCGATCACGGTGTCGATGTAGGTGCCTGCTTGCGGCGTCGTTTGCGGCAACACGCGCGCGTAGACCGTCACGCTTTGCGACGAACCCGTCCCCGTGCCCGTCAGGGCGGTCGTGCCGTTCGTGCCGTCGCCCCACGGCAGCGAGTGGCTGGCGTTCTGATACAGCTGGTAGTGAATCTTGTCGCTGCCGCCGCTGCGCGTCATCACGCGGTCGGCGACGGTTGCGCCGCTGCCCGCGCCCGCCGACAGCGCAATCGAATACGCGTCGTTGTTCGTGCACGCGACGCTCAGCGTGCCCGTCGCCGTGAGCGTCGAGTTGAGCACGCCGGCTGTGCCGAAGTTGATGTTCGTCGACGAGATCGTGCAGTCGTTGATCACGCTTGCGCTGACCGCGAAGCTGAAGGTACTGCTCGGCGAGGTCAGCGAAGCGCACGCGGGCGCCACCAGCAGATATGCCGCATAGTCGAGTTCCGCCTGCAACGCACCCGCGAAGGTCGACGTATAGGTGCCCGCGACGAGCGAAGTCTGCGAGGCGGGCACGCGTCCATAGACGGTGAGCGTCGCGGAGCCGGCGCCCGTCAGGCCGTTCTGGACGACGTCGACGGCGATGGGCGCGTACGTCGTCGAGCCGCGCGAGCCCCACACGGTGCTGCCGCCCGATGTCGTATAGAGGTTGTATTGCAGCTGACTCGTGCCGTTCAGCGCGACACGCGGCAGGTAGCTGCTGCCGCCGCTGCCCGTGCCGATGTTCACGCAGGCGCGCACGGGCAGCACGCCCATGCCCGTGCAATTGATCGTGATGGTCGACGACGTGCTCGCCGTCGTGCCGGCAATCGGGCTCACCTGACCGAAATTCAGACTCGACGCGATGGCGTTGCAGGTCTGCGCGAGCGCGATGCGCGGTGTGCAGGCCAGCCATGCGACGAGCAGAACGACCAGAACGGGCCATGGTGCGCGCTTCATGGTGAACGCGCCTTGCAGGTGAACGGGCCGAGCGTCGGCAGTCCGCCGCCTTTGCGCTCGAACGTCACATCGACTTCGCACGGTCCCTGCGCCGATGTCGACGTGAACGCGTTGGCCGCGCGCATGTCGTCGATGAAGGCAAGGCCGTCATAGCCGACCACATAGCGCTTGCCCGTTTCGCGCTGCGTCAGCACGGCGCCCGCAGGCAGCGGCTTGCCAGCAGTATCGACGACGATCAGTTGCGCGCCCGTGAAGTCGCGCAGCGGGAAACGTGCGAGCACGCCCGCGCGCGATTGCGGCGCGAGGTTCAGGCGCGTGGTGGCGACGGAGGTGTCGGCGGGCAGGCCGAGCGGATCGATGGCGAGATGGTTCGGCTCGTAGGCGACGAGGTCGGGCACGAGCAGATGCCCCGCGCCGTTCGTCTCGCCGATCTCGCGGTTTTCGTGCAGCACGGGAACGTGCGGCACGCCGTCGGTGGAGACGAGTGCGAAGGCGTCGTCGATGCGGCGTCCCGCGAGCACGTCGCCCGCCATCAGCACGATCGACCCGGACGCGTCCACTTCGCCATACGTGCGCGAGCCGACGTTCGCGACGCTGCCGATCAGGTCGCCGTAACGGCCGCGCCAGGTGGCCTGCGCGAGCGATTGCTGCTGGCCGTTCTGGCGCGAAGTCTGCACCTGCCAGCCGAGGCCGCCGCCGTAGTCCGGCGTGCGCGTGACGGCCGCGCCGAACAGCGGCTTGCCGTGATCGCTGCCCGCGTTGACGCTCGCGTTCATCGAGCCGCCCAGCAGGAAGCTCAGCGCGACGAATACGCCCGTGTTGCCGGTGTCGCCGAAGTCGTGATAGACGCTCGCCGACAGTGACGTGCTCGCGGGCAGCGTCGTCGTCCACGCGAGCGAGCCGATGCGCGAATCGCCGTAGTAAGGATCGTCGAGGCCGACGAGGCTCGCGCTCGCCGTGCTCGACGAGCCGAACAGACGGAACGGCAGCGCGAGCGTCGCGCGATAGGTCGTGCGCGGCACGGGCGTGCCTTCCGCGGAGGCAAGATCGCTGTAGTGCGGTGTCGCGTGTTGCGCCTGCAGGTCGATTGAGACGGCGGGCAAATGCCATTGCCAGCCCGCCGACCACTGCGCGCCGCTGCCGCCGGGCGTCGGCAGTACGCCGCCTGACGAGCTATTCGTCGTGCCTTCGACGAAGCCGATGCCGACGGGTACGCCCGTCGTGTTCGACAGACCCGTGACGGGCACGTTGCGCGCAAGCGATCCGTCGCCGCCGTTGCCCGCGCTGCCCGCCACGGCCAGGTTCAGCACGCCTGCGCCGCCCGCTTCGAGCAGCGCGCCGACGCCCGCGTTGTAGACGCCGCGCGTCGCTTCGCCATGCGTTTCGAGCGTGATGCGCGACGTCAAGCCGTGCCGGAACGATACGGATAACGAAGGATCGCCCGCGTAGTCGAACGAACTGAGCGCGTATGAGCGGCGCAGAAAGCCTGCTTCGACCGAGAAGTCGGTGAGGCCGGGTGCGAGCAGCCGCGAATCGATGTAGAGCGGCACCGTCGTCATCACGCTGCGGCCCAGTACGTCGCGCGTGACGATCACCGCTTCGCCCGCGCCGTTGATCGCAGGCACGGCGTTGATGACGAACGGCCCGGACGGCGCCGAGCCGGTGAACTGCCGCACGTTGTTCACGTACAGATCGACGGCGCTTGGCACGGCGGAGCTGCCCGCGAGCGTCGGCACGGGATAGGTGATGAGATCGGGACGCAGCGTGAAATCGCGCGATACCTGCGCGCCGCCGAGACGCACGGGCCGCGTCCATGTCAGCGACGACGAGATCGTGTCGCCGATACGGGTGGTCACCATCGTGTCCGGGTTCGAATGGCTCCACGTGGTGTCGAGCCGCACGTAACGATGCAGGTTGCGATACCAGTACGCGGTGCCCGTGTTGTCGAGCAGGCCGCCCGGGTAGAAGAAGCGTTCCTCGCTGTAGAGACCGTACTGTGTCGGCGAATTGGTCTGCGCGCTGAACTCGTAGTTGATCACGAGCCCCGTGCCGCTCGCCGACATGGGCGGCCGCGCAGGAATGTTCTCCAGCGTGGCAGGCTGGCGGCGCGCATCGACGACCTGCAGGTCGAGCCGCTGCTGCTCGGGACGATACGTGTAGCGCAGGCCCGGAATCGTGCCGAGCGCGATCAGGCCGTTGGTGCCGGGCGGCGGCAGATCGTCGGTGCGAATGCCGACGTCGCGTAGTTCATTGGGTGTCGTGTAGATCATTGCGTCGGTCACGACGAAGTGCGCAATTTGCTTCGTCGATTCGCCGTTGATCGTCACTTCGAGATAGACATCGCCGTTTGCGGGCGCAGCCGGGATGGGCGCGTTTGTCGGTGCGCGCGGCGACGACAGCATCGGCTGTGCGGCGACGCTGAGCGCGGGCGCTGTCTCGCCCGTGGCGCTGGTGTCCGGCGGCGCGCTCCACGCCTGCGCGCACATCAGCGGCCACGCGATGCCCGTACAGGCGCTGTAGATTGCAGCGTGTCGCTGGCGCCATGGCATCGATCCGCCGTTATTAGCGCGCGGGCGCGCTGTCGGCAGGCGTCGCGGCACCCGATTCCACGCGTACACGCGCGGTCACCGGCTGCCCGTTGACGACCACTGACAGCGTTGCCTCGCGCGCATCGGCGGGTGCGTTCGCGATGGGCCAGCGTCGTGTCGCATGCGGCAGCGCATAGCCGAGCAGGCCGGGCGTGAGCAGCGTCGACTGGCCGTCGTGCCAGGTCAGCTTGACCTTGCTCAATTGCGCGTGCGTCGCGTCGCGGTTCACCGCGCGCAGCATCAGGGCGGTTGCTGGTGGAGCCGATCCCTGGGTGGCGCCGTCCGGTGCGGTGCGTTCGAGCGCGAACTGCAGCGCAGGCGGCTTGCCGTCGGGCGGCGCACCGACGAACACAGGCACGGAGTAACGCAACTGCATGCGCACGCCGGTCGCGTCCGTGCTCTGGCCGTTCGGAATCTCGTCGATCAGCAGACGGTAGGTCTCCTCGGCGCTCACTTCGCCTTTCGCGACGCGCAGGATGCGCACGGTCTGATCGGCCCCCGGCGCGACCTGGACGATGGGCGGACTCGCGACGATGTCGTCGGTGCGTTCCAGATGGTCTTCGTCGGCGCTTTGGCTCCACGCGAACACGCGGACCTGCGCGTTGAGCGGCGTGGTGCCGACGTTGTGCAGCGTGAGGACGGCGGCGGGACGGTCGGCGGCCAGGTCGAGCCGGATGGGCGTGACCTGCAGCGCGGCGGCGTGGACCGCGCCCGTGTGCAGGGCGGCGATGCAGCAGAGCGACGTCGCTACGAATCCGCGGCGTGTCGAGGCCAGTCGAATGCTGCGCGCGGTCCGCGTTCGCGTCCCGGCCGCCGGGCGAACTGTGGCGCATGGATGACTGTCAGCGGCTGCCACCCGCCGCGCGCGGCGCAAAGCACCGCCCGCGAGCCGGCATGCGGCTCGTTTCAACGACGCGATCATGGCATCAGAAAGTGACGGTCGCGGTGACGGTCGACGTATAGGTGCCCGCCGCCGGCGTGTTCTGCGGCGCGACGCGCCCGTACACCGTCAGCGTTTGCGCTGCGCCCGTGCCTGTGCCGGCGGCGGTATCGGTGCCGGCCGTTTGGCCCCACGTCAACGAGCGCGCGGAATCGCGATATAGCTGGTAGGCGACGGTCGGCACAGGGGTGCCCGTTCCCCCGAGCAGCCGGTTCGCCACCGTCGAACCGGTCACCGAGCCCGCGTCGAGCCCGACCGTATACGGCGCGCCATTCGAGCAGGTGACGGTCAGCGTGCTGGTCTGGTCGATATTCGCGGCGATCACGCCGGACGTACCGAAGTTCAGATTCGTCGCGGCGATCTGGCAGTCGGTCTGCAGAGTCAGTGTGACAGTGAAGGTGGTCTGACGGGTAGCGGCATACGCGTTGAAGGGGACGACGGGTGCGGCAGCCAACGCGACAGACAGACACGGAACGATCAGGTTGCGCCAGCGCATCGAATTATCTCCACGGAGCCCTAAGCGCTTTGTGCGCTCTTTATGGCGACGATCCGAGTATGGAACCGCTATTGTCTGAAGATGTAACTATTTGTTAGATACGGCTTAAAAGTTGGACAAACGGATGCTAAACGAATGTTTTGTCGCAGATTGTGCTGAATTTATGCGATTTGTTAGAAAGCAATCTCTACTGCGGTCTGGTGCGCGGCAGCGGCAAAAACACCCAACGGCTGTTCGTTTCCGCGCGCGAAGTGGCCGTCCCGATAGACGCGGAACGGCGCGCCTGCCGAGCACGTGACTTTCGGCTGAACGGCATCGGTGTTCATCGTGCAGACATCGTGGATCGTGAGCGATACCTGGATCTCGCTGGCGGCCGTCGCGGCGTAAGCGGTCTTCTCGACGACGGCAGGTGAAAGACAGAGCGAGGCGGCGAGCGCAAGCGCACCCCAGCGTCCCGCTAGCGATGACGGACGACGCGAATAGCGGTGAAGGAACATGGAACTACCCGGACAGATGTTGCGGCAATGGCCTTGGCGATCTTTCGTCGTCGCGGCCTCTACTCTGGATAACGGCAATGCGGCGTGGGTTTTTAGATCAGATGTCGTCCGATGGCGGGTGTTGTATTTTTATCCGGGTGATATTGCGCTTTGTATTTATACCCGGATAAAATGTGGACATTGATTCCATACGATGCGAGGCCCGACATGGCAACTCACGCAACAACCTGCACGGCCTTCGAAGGCGTTCGACTTCTCGCGTCGGGCGCGTTGAAGGACGTTGCGCTGGCGGTGAAGGCTGCGACGGAGCGCGGCGGCGCTTCCGTGCTGATCTTCGACGACCAGACCAGCCGTCCTATCGACCTCGACCTGCGCGGCTCCGCGAGCGACGTGCTTGCCCGGCTCGCCGGTCAGCCCGACGGTGAAGTGCGCCAAACCGACCCCACGAGCGACGAAGCCACGGCCTCACGCGGTCGCGGCCGACCGAAGCTGGGTGTCGTCGCGCGTGAGGTCACGCTGCTGCCCAGGCATTGGGAATGGTTGAACGGGCAGCCGGGCGGCGCGTCGGTTGTGCTGCGCAAGCTGGTCGACGCGGCGCGGAGCGCGAGTGAAGGAAAGGACCGCATGCGTCAGGCGCAGGAAGCGGCATATCGTTTCATGACGGCGATGGCAGGCGATCTCGCCGGTTACGAAGAAGCGACGCGCGCGCTGTTTGCGAACGACGCCGCCCGCTTCGATGCCATGACAGCCGCATGGCCCGTCGATGTGCGCGATCACACGCGCAAGCTGGCGAAACGGGCGCTCGACGTGGATGCATCGGCGAACGCCTGACGCCTGAGCGCGCACAGCCGAAAAGCAACAGGCGAAAAAAAACCGCTCACGCCGGGGAGCATGAGCGGAAAGTCGGAGAGTTACAACATCGCTTGCGCTACTCAATCGGGGTCACGCAGCCTATGCAGTGTAGGGACCAGGACACGCGGTCCGATATCAGATAACTCCCAAAGGCTGACTTCCGAAGTCGCCCTGCTCCCCGCGCCGGCTTCGTCCGATAACAGGCCAATCACTTCGCGCAAACCCTCATGCCGGCTTTCTTATGCCGTGCATCCGTTCATCAAGTCCGCATAACGGGCGCCGTAAAGCATTGCAGCCCGCCGGCCCGCGTTGCCTGCGACTCAACCCGTCGAAGCACGGCTGATGAACTGTCGAGGATCTCACGATGAAGTGGTTTGACCGCATGACCGTCTGGAAGAAGCTGCTGATCGCGTTTGCGACTGTGATCGGCTTTGGTGTGGCCGTTGGCGTGGCGGGGTTGTCGGCGCTGGCGTCGATGCACGGCATCACGGAAGAAATATCGAGCCGCCACATGGACGGCCTCTACTGGATGGAAGAGGCGAACCGCTACAAGATCGACACCGATCTCGACGCCGCCAACCTCGGCTACGCGCCCGACGACGCCGCGCGTCAGAAGCTGAAGGACGACATCGTCGCGTCGCTGAAGCACATGCACGACGCGTACACGCGATATCGCGAGACGATTGCGGGCGGCGGCGGGCAATCGCAGTACGACGACGTGCTGCGCAAGACCGAGGTATGGGAAGCGATCGTGCATCAGCAGATCGGGCTGCAGCCCGTCCCTGCCGGCGTCGACAGCGCCGAACTGGTACGACGCGCGATCGCCGCGAGCGAGGCGTTGCGCGACCGGATCGTCGCGCTGATCGATTACCGGCGCCAGCAGGCCAACGCCGCGCAGCACGAAGCGGGCGCGGAATACGCGAGCATGCGCGTGGTGCTGTCGCTGCTGGTGCTGGCGTCGATGGTCGTGGGCGCAGGGTTCGCGTGGCTGATCGCGCGGCGTCTGACGCGCCAGCTTGGCGGCGAGCCGGATTACGCGGCGCACATCGCGAGCCGGATTGCGGCGGGCGACCTGGGCGTGCGCGTCGACACGAAACCCGGCGACACCGCGAGCCTGCTCTACGCGCTCGCCAACATGCGCGAGCAACTGGCCGCGATCGTCGGCAAGATCAGCGAGTCGAGCGAATCGATCCTGCTGGCGTCGGGTGAAATCGCGCAGGGCAATACCGATCTGTCGCAACGCACCGAGGAGCAGGCCGCGTCGCTGGAAGAAACGGCGTCGAGCATGGAGCAACTCACGGCGACCGTTCGCCAGAACGCCGACAACGCCCAGCAGGCGGGTGGCGTCGCGGCAGGCGCGTCGGAAGTGGCCGTGCGCGGCAGCGGCCTGGTCGGCGATGTGGTCGAGACGATGCGCGAACTCGCGGCCGGCTCGAAGCGGATGACGGACATCATCGGCGTGATCGAGAGCATTGCGTTCCAGACGAATATCCTCGCGCTGAACGCCGCCGTCGAAGCAGCGCGCGCAGGCGAACAGGGGCGCGGCTTCGCGGTCGTCGCGGGCGAAGTGCGCGCGCTCGCGCAACGCAGCGCGGTGTCGGCGAAAGAGATCAAGGAACTGATCGAAAGCTCGACGTCGCGCGTGGACAGCGGCGCCGTGCTCGCCGAGCGCGCGGGCCGCACCATGACGGAAGTCACGCAGGCCGTGCAGCGGATGACGGACATCATGGGCGAGATTTCGGCGGCATCGAGCGAGCAGAGCACGGGCATCGAACAGGTGAACCGCGCGGTCGCGCAGATGGACGAAGTCACGCAGCAGAACGCCGCGCTCGTCGAGCAGGCGGCGGCTGCGGCGGGCGCGATGGCCGACCAGGCACGGCATCTGAAGACGGCCGTCGCCGTGTTTTCGCTTTGATACAACACTCGAAAGACACCGCCGCGCCAACGCATTTCGCGCGGCTTGTCAGCGCCAGGCGCTCTCCGTACACTCGCGCGTAGTTCAAGAATCCCATCCTGGACCGCGCTGCGGCATCACGCAAAAAGGTGGCGCTTCCATACAAGATCTACGCCAATAGAGGAGAACCCCCGCGATGGCCGATTCCTATTTTCCGCGCTGGCGCGTCCAGTCCAGGAGCGTCGAGGGGCGCGTCGTCAATACCGACGAGCGCCTGCCCGGGCCGCAGATGCTGGCGATGGGCATCCAGCACGTCGTCGCGATGTTCGGTTCGACCGTACTCGCCCCGCTCCTGATGGGCTTCGATCCCAATCTTTGCATCTTCATGTCGGGGATCGGCACGTTGCTGTTCTTCGTGCTGGTCGGTGGGCGCGTGCCGAGCTATCTCGGTTCGAGCTTCGCGTTCATCGGTCTCGTGATCGCGATCACCGGCTACAGCGGTCACGGCCCGAACATGAACATCCCTGTTGCGCTCGGCGGGATCATCGCGTGCGGGGTGGTGTACGTCATCATCGGATTGATCGTGTCGGCCGTCGGCACGGCATGGATCGAGACGCTGATGCCGCCCGTCGTGACGGGCTCGATCGTCGCGGTGATCGGCCTGAATCTCGCACCGATCGCCGTCAAGGGCGTGAGCGGCAGCGCGTTCGAGTCATACATGGCGCTCGTCACCGTGCTGTGCGTCGGTGCCGTGGCGGTGTTCACGCGCGGCATGCTGCAGCGTCTGCTGATTCTCGTCGGCTTGCTGATCGCTTACGTGATCTACGCGCTCGTCACGAACGGCATGGGCATGGGCAAGCCGATCGACTTCTCGATCGTCGCGAATGCGGCGTGGTTCGGCATGCCGCATTTCACGGCGCCCGTCTTCAACGGACAGGCGATGGCGCTGCTCGCGCCCGTTGCAGTGATCCTCGTTGCCGAAAACCTCGGCCACATCAAGGCGGTTAGCGCGATGACGGGGCAGAACCTGGACCGCTACATCGGCCGCGCGTTTATCGGCGATGGTATTGCGACGGTCGTGTCGGGCTTCGCGGGCGGCACGGGCGTCACGACGTACGCGGAAAACATCGGCGTGATGGCCGTCACGAAGATCTACTCGACGCTCGTGTTCGTGATTGCTGCCGTGATCGCGCTGGTGCTCGGTTTTTCGCCGAAGTTTGGCGCGGTGATCCAGACCATTCCCGGCCCGGTGCTGGGCGGCGTGTCGATCGTCGTGTTCGGTCTGATCGCGGTGACGGGCGCGCGGATCTGGGTCGTCAACAAGGTCGACTTCTCCGACAACCGCAATCTGATCGTCGCCGCCGTGACGCTGGTGCTCGGCGCGGGCGACTTCTCGCTGAAGTTCGGCGGCTTTGCGCTCGGCGGGATCGGCACTGCAACGTTCGGCGCGATCATTCTGTACGCGCTGCTGCGTCGCAAGGGGCCGCAAGAGCCGGCTGTTTGAATTTGGAGCAGTTACCCGCTTGAGCCGCTCGAGCCGCTCGAGCACAACGGGCGCCCGCAGTTCAGCGAGGCGCCCGTTTTTTTACTTCTTTCCTTTTCCGCGCGTCAGCAACGCGGTTTCCGACAGATCCACTTCGCGCATCAGCTTGTTCATCGTGTCGTCGTTGATCAATTGACTGCCGCGCAGGTCGAGCAGCGTCACGCGTTCGGCGCGCATCGCCGTGAGCTTCATCTGAAACTCTAGCGCTTCGGCGCGCCGCGCGTTTTCGGCGGGTTCGATGTCGTCGTCGAGTGTGGCGAGACGGCGGCGGTAAATGTCCATCACGCGCGCGGTCACATCGGCGGCATGGGCGGATGAGGCTTCGTCGAGATCGGCGGTCGCCGTTTCCTGATAGCGGTCGATTGCGCGGATTGCCGCCTGCGCCGCCTGAATGCGCGCCATGCGTTCTTCGGCGGCATGCGGATCGGCCCGGCGGCGCGCGCCGTTCATCAATAGCGGCAAGCCGATCACGGCGACGAATAGCGACACGAGAATCACGCCCGACGCGATGAAGATCGCAGTATCGCGTCCAGGCAACGGCTGTCCATTCGACAACGCAACGGGCAGCGACAGCACGCCTGCGAGCGTCACGGCGCCGCGCACGCCTGCGATCGTCGTCATCGATACGGTGCGCAGGCCGGGCACTGCATTCGCGACGCCTTGCTTCGCCGCGCCGCGGCTCGCGAACCAGCGCAGCAGCCAGA
The DNA here is from genome assembly GCF_020177535.1 of Paraburkholderia sp. XV. NCBI lineage: Bacteria > Pseudomonadati > Pseudomonadota > Betaproteobacteria > Burkholderiales > Burkholderiaceae > Paraburkholderia > Paraburkholderia sp. XV. The sequence continues at coordinate 67,183 of NZ_JAGUUD010000028.1, forward strand.
CCCACACGAAACGCAGCGCGTACAGCGCCACAGCGACGGCGGCGACGTAGAAGATCAGCCGCAACTCCGAGCCGCTCGCTTCCTGATGCGCGTCGAGCAGCGCGCTGCCGATGATGTGCGGAAACTGCAGGCCGAGCAGGATAAAGACCATGCCGTTGAAGACGAACTCGATCATCGTCCATGTGACGCTCGCCCGCACGCGCGCGGACGCGGGGCTCGAGGTCGCGAACGTCGAGTAGTTCATCGTCATGCCGGCGGCGACGGCGGCGAGAATGCCGGAAAACCCGAAGTGCTCGGCGAACAGATACGAGGCGAACGGAATCAGCATCGTCATTACGACGCCGGGCGCAGGGTCGCCTTCTTCGGTGAGGTTGAGAAAGCGCGTCGATGCGAAGCTGAAGAGCCACGCCACCGCCGCGCCTGTGGCCAGCCCGCCGAGCGCGATGATCACGAAACTCACCGACGCGTCGCGCAGCGAGAACACGCCCGTCAACGCGGCGGCGATCGCGAACTTCAGCGCGACGAGACCGGACGCATCGTTCATCAACGCTTCGCCTTCGAGGATATGCATCAGATGCTCGGGCAAGCGGTTGCGCCCGGCGATGCCCGACAGCGCGACGGCGTCTGTCGGCGACAGCACGGCGGCGAGCGCGAACGCGATGGGCAGCGAGATCGACGGGACCATCGCGTGAATGAAGTAGCCGACCGCGACCACGGTCATGAACACGAGGCCGAGCGCGAGCATCAGGATCGCGCGGCGCTGCATGAAGAACTCGCGCTTGGGGATGCGCCAGCCGTCCGCGAACAGCAGCGGCGGAATGAACAGCATCATGAAGAGTTCGGGATCGAACGTCACGTGCAGGCCGAGACGCGGCCACGCGAGCAGCGCACCGAAGGCGATCTGCACGAGCGGCAGCGGCAGCTTGAACGGCACCAGCCGCACCACGACGCCCGAAGCGGCGACGGCGAGCAGCAGGATCAAAACGGTGAAGACGATATCCATCGGAAACCGGGTGTGGGGAAACAGGCAGTGGCGCGCGACGGGAAGAGCGAGACTCTGTCCACCCGTCGCGACATGAATCGCCGCGTCTGGAAAGACGATGCGGCGTGTCGGTCAGCCCGAAGTGTAGCCCGACGGGATGACATCGCGCATCGAAGGCTGCAAGTCGTCCGAAAGCAGAATGCACTGCTACGGTGCACTGTGCGCCCTTGCGCGACGCACGGGCGCTTCGCGCGGTGCAGCCTTCCATGCAAATTTCGTTTGTAGGTGCGCCACCGTGCGCATGGAGCTTGCTTAATAGGAACTGATAACGCACATTTCGAGGACGGCGGCGGCCCTTCGCCTTTGCGACGCGCCCGCCGTGCTTTTGCGTGAGAGGACTGCATGACGATTGCGCAACAGGAAAGAACAACGGTGCCGCACGGTTTCGAGATCAGCATGACCTCGGGCCTGCAGCGCTATTCGGTACAACACGGCGACCTGACGCTGACGAGCGTTTTTCAGCCGATATTCAGCTTGTCGCACATGCGTGCCGTGGGCTACGAGGGCTTGCTGCGCGCACACGATCCCTTCGACCGCGCGGTGTCGCCCGTCGACGTGTTCGGCCACGCGGCACGCGTCGGCGACGTGCTGCATGTCGACCGGCTCGCGCAGTCTCTGCATCTCGAGAACTTCAAGGTGCTCGGCGCGGAGCGCGAGTGGCTGTTTCTCAACGTCCATCCGGGCGTGCTGATCGACTCATATCATTCGGCGGCGCTGCTGGCGAACCTGCGGCGGCTGAATCTGTCGCCGCGGCGTATCGTGCTCGAAGTGCTCGAACAGAGTGCGGAAGACATCGAGCGTCTGGCCGATGCCGTGCGCCAGTTTCGCGAGCGGGGCTTCCTGATCGCGCTCGACGACTTCGGCGCCGGGCATTCGAACATCGAGCGCATCTGGCAGTTGAATCCCGATATCGTGAAGCTCGACCGCATCATGCTGTCGCATGCGGCGCATCGCGCGGACGTCGCATCGATACTGCCGGGTCTTGTCGCGCTACTGCACGAGGCGGGCAAGCTGGTGTTGATCGAAGGTGTGGAGACGGAGCACGAGGCGCACATGGCGATGGAGTGCAACGTCGATTTCGTGCAGGGCTTTTTCTTTGGGCGGCCGCATCCGGGTCTTGCCGACGCGACGCATGCGGCGGCGTGCATTGGCGAGTTGACGGAGCGTTATCAGACGCAGACGGAAGCGCGCGAGCGGCGCAACGCATCGCGGCTCGCGCCTTACATTCGCGCATTCGAGCGCGCGGCTGAGCGGCTTGCTGCGGGCGAACTGCTCGACGAAGTGTGCTGGAATTTTCTGGCGCTCGATCACGCTGCGCGCTGTTATCTGCTCGACGACAAGGGGCGGCAGGCTGGGCGCAACGTCGTGCTGCGCGCCGACCGTGCTTCACACGAAACGCGCTTTTTGCCGCTATCGGATGCGCAGGGCGCGAACTGGCTGCGACGCCCGTATTTTCGTGCGGCGATGGAGGCACCTGAGCGTGTGCATGTGACGCGGCCGTATCTGTCGATCAACGAAGCGGTGCCGTGTGTGACGTTGTCGGTGGCGACGCAGATTGGCGCGCGCACGTGCGTGTTGTGCGGCGATATCGACTGGTTCGAGGAGCCTCACTTCTGAGATCATGAGGGTTTTGTTTTTCACGACGTGACTCTCTGATATGCGAAGCGAACGGGTAGTGCTCGAAGTCATCGCGATGACGGTTGCCGATGCCATGGCCGCTGCGCGCGGCGGTGCGGATCGGCTTGAACTGATTACGGCGACGGGCGAGGGCGGGTTGACGCCGAGCATCGGGATGATCGAGGCCGTGGTCGCGGCGGTGTCGATTCCCGTCAATGTGATTGTGCGGCCTCACAGCCGGTCGTTTGTCTATGATGCCGATGACTTCGCGGTCATGTTGCGCGATGTGCGCGCTGTGAAGTCGGCGGGGGCGAATGCGGTTGTGATTGGGATGTTGACTGCGTCGCGTGAAGTTGATCGGGATGGGTTGTTGCGGGTTGTCGATGCTGCGGATGGGATGCCTGTCACGTTTCATCGTGCGTTTGATGAGGCGCGTGATCTGCATGAGGCGCTTGATGTGCTGCTTGAGTTCGATGCTGTTACCAATGTTCTGACTTCAGGTGGCAAGGGTTCGGTGCTGGATGCTGTGGATGAGGTTCGGTCGCTCGTTGCGCGGGCCGCGCGTTCGCATTGCACTGTGCTGGCAGGGGCTGGGCTTACCGTCGATCGTGTTCATGAGTTTGTTCGCGCTACGGGCGTTCGGGCCGTGCATTTTGGGGCTGGTGTTAGGTGTGCTGCGCACGCTTCTGTTTCTGAAGAGAAGGTGAGAGTGGTTCGCGGGTTGTTGGGCGGGTGAGGTTTGGTTTTGGTTTTGGTTTGGTTTTGCATTCGGCTTCGCTGGCATCCCCGGTTTGCCTTTGCCTTTGCTTTCGCTGGCATCCGCGCATTGTTAGCCTGCTTCAAGCGTCGCCCCTGTGCGGGGCGGCACCTACTTTTCTTTGCCGCCGCAA
>NZ_JAGUUD010000029.1:0-69971 GCF_020177535.1 Paraburkholderia sp. XV
TCAGATCCTGCACCTCGGTCGGCGTCATCGGCCCCTTGACCAGCTCGTCCAGCAGTGCTTTGGGCAGTTCAGGCAGCGGCCCTCGGGCCGCTGCCTGAGACGCCACCGTGCGTTTCTTCTTCATTGGCATATCCATGACTTTTACCTCTCATGATATGCCTCGCCCACAAAATGACGGATAGGCCCGGCCCTTCTGTCGGCATCTTTCTGCTGTCCTTCGAAAAGATGCTATCCGGCACCGAGACACGAATCAATTCGCAATGGTTATCCCCTAATGCGCCGGAACAAAAACGTTCAAAAGTACCATGTTGACCTAAGCTCCTGACGCGCTACAACCGCATACGATTGCTCCGGCTATACGAGCATCAATTCAGAACTTAGCCCCGTCCGAGGTGACGTCTGCAGCCGTCAGTGCCGCTATTCAACGCCGCCCTAATTGGAAAGAAGGCGATCCATCTCGCGGATCAGTTGTGCTATGTCACCCGGTTTAGGCATCCGGAGATGCGCGATATCGTCCCGCACGGGCTTGGCGAGCCTGCAGACCTGCTCGGCGCAGATTTCGTCCGTCGTAGTTGCTACTAGCTTTCCCAGCTTGCACATTCCGACGATGTTGTTGTACTCGAGTTCGTCCGGATCCATCAGCTTGACGCGGGTCTGGTCGATGGGGCGTGCAACCTTGCCATTGTTCAAGGCAGCTTCCCTCTGCAACTGGCTGCTGAACCGTCGAATGACTGACAGGCGTCGCTCCTCGAGCCAGGGAGTCAATGTCTTTACGCACGCTCGCCAATATCGACGCCTGATCCGGTTGAGTGCGTCGTCGCGGGACTCGGGGTGACCGTGCTCTGCCATGTACGCGTCATTGAGCACGTGGGTTGCCTCAGGTGCTGCATTTGAGCACGTTCGCATCAGCCAGGACCGCGTTCGCCATCGCGACGGCGTGTCGTTCATCAACTGCTGCAAATGAGCGATGATATTGACGAGCTGTGGCTCGCTCATCTGCATGATCCGTTCTGCGAGCTCGACATCGAAGCCAGCGAATTCAGCGACGATAGCCCGCGACAGTTTGGTCGTTCCCGGCCCAGGGCGTGCCAGCATACGGAGGGACACGTACGCGTCCATCTCATCGGCGGAGAGGCCTCCGTCGAACGTGATTACCTGAACGCCCCCTTCCCGCTCGTCCCTCGGCAGCGATTCCTCATGCACGCCCAGCACAAGATGAACATTACCTTCGCCTGTGCCAATTGATCGAAGAAAAGCGCTCCCGTACCGTTCGATGTTCTGAACTCCGGCAGGTCCGTCCGGCATAAGAATAACGGCGCTGCGACGGTCGGCCTGCAGCAGGATCAGTTCGGCTGCCGTCACATGCTTGCGGCCGAAATGAACGCCGACGTCAGCCGCGATGTCAGTACCTCCACTGATTCTGAGCGTAACGATCCGTTCGATATGTCCATGTCTGAGTCCACGCTGAACCCCCTCCCATGTGCCGGGCAAGGTGTCGATGGGAAGGTTGATCCACAGTAGTCGAGAACTCGCCGCTGTCTCTTCGATGCGCGTGACGAAGTCGCATGGTCCTGGCAGATTCCAGTACAGTTCGGGAACGATAGTTGGCCTGTCCATCTTATCTGGCAGTAAGTAACTCGAAGTAAATTTCGGGAACGGTCCAGGTGCCACCAGCGCCTTCCTGAAGAATACCCATCCAGTGGAGGAATTCCATCTCAGCCGACGCCACGCCGACCATGTCACGCACATCGTCCACTTCTGCCGACAGGCGAGGCGCCCCCTTGATTGTTTCGAGGAAGGAGTTCACAACTTCGCGTCGTTCTGGCGCGAATGTCGCCGGGAGATTGATGCGGCGGTAAAACTGTTCCAGATTTTCTCCAAAGGCGCGCTTCGCGAGTTCAGGCGCCCGGAGTGCGTCCTCAACAGTCATGGTCGAGCTGCACACGCGCTGCACTTCCTTGTCGAATCCGCACGATGCCCTGATAAGGGCCGATAGCGCATCGGAGTTTTCGGACACCTCGGAGTTTTCCTGGAGACGGAAGTAGACAGCATCCTCGGTCCACTGTGGCAGCGGGACGACCCGCCAGCCAGCCGTGTCGATTTTTTTCGCCTCGATAGCCTGCGCAAGCTCGAGTGCGCGCTCCGGCAACGCGAGCAGCGCGAAACGAACGTCAAGGTTCTGCTTGGCGGCCTTCTGGGCAGCCTGCACGAAGGCGGGAATGTGAGCGATGTTCCAGGCCGCCGGACGTACTGCGACAATGCGTCTGACAGGGTGCGCTCCTCTGTTTCGGCGCAACGTGACCAGATAGTCATTGGCGGACATCGGCCCAATACCCGGCATCATGGTGTAGACGCCATCCTGGCCGATCTTCCATTCGTCTCTGCCAGCCGGTATGTTCAGTTCAACGATCCCGCTCAGTTCATTTCCTGTGAGCACCAGCAGTTCGCCGTCGGATGAGTCCATGTAACGGCGTACCCAGGCGACAGGGAAAGGAAACGGGATACTGCTTGTGCCGTGGTCCATGGTGACACGTCTCTCGCCGCGGTTACGCGTTTCCTCCGGCGGCTCCTTGGCGAGCTCGTCGAGCTTGTGGGCCACCCGATCGGCATCGCCCATCATCATGGCGATGTTGGGGTTCCGCAGCACATAGCGTGTATTGACCCGCTCCAGCACGTTGAGCTTGATCATTTCCTCCAGCAGGGCTTCATAGACGCCCGGCCCGGCGTTTGCGAAATGGGTAGGTACAAGGGTTTCACAGAGATCGCTGATTTCCGAAATTGTGAGGCCTGCGTAGGGACCGGACGCGCTTTGGGAGTAGTAGACATCCGCAAGCAGCAGCGCGATTGCCTTGTAGCGTTTGTCGAGATTCAGATTCAGTTCGAACTTGTGGCGGAGTTCGCTCAGCAGCGAACTGTCATTCTCGACCGCATCCAGATCGTCTGCCGTGATATACAGCGGCGGCTTTGCATCCTGACGTCGGTTCATCAGCCGATCGACAAGGCTCTTGCAATAAAGCTGGATGAACGCCGGATAAAAATTGCAAACGGACAGGATGCGCAACGGAAGATCTTCTTCACTGTGCGCAAAAAGGAATCCCATGGCCGCCAGCGGCTTTGTGATGAGACGGATGCCGCGCTGGATGTCGGATGCAGAACTGAACGGCTCCAGCGCGATCGTTTCCGCCTTGCCGAGTACCGAGTTTTCCTCGGAGGTCATACGCGTCATGTTGTGGAGGCCCGCAATCACGTACCGGATGTGGCATGCGTGATGAAGGTTTTCGACCATCTGCTGGAGGCTGCGGACGAACCCGACTTCTCCCTTCGCGAGGCGCAGCTCCCTTCCCATCAGTGAATCAGCTTCGTCGATCAGCAGATAGATCGATTTCAGATCAGTTCTGCCCTGCACCTCCTTCTCAATCCAGTCCCTGATCTGCTGCCACTGCGTCGGTTGGCCCGACATCGGGCCAACAATTTTCCGCGAAAGGAGATTCCGGTAAACAAAACTCCATGCCGCATGCACATGATTCGTCGACGAGTCAATTGTATCCATCGAGATATACACCGCGGACATGCCAGGCGTACTTTGCGTCTCAAGTTCGACCTGTGCAAGGAGCGACGATTTCCCGAGGCGGCGCCCACCGTAGAGAACGCCCAGACTCTTCACATCGCGGAGCTTGGCGAGCTCGACCTGACGCCCAAAGAACATCTCTGTTGGCACAGGGCGGCCACCGTAGTCGTCGTACGGATTGGTATTGAAGCTCAGCATGCCGACCCGCATGAGCGCTTGCAGACGCTCGCCCGGATGTAGCGCGACGTATGCCACCAGTTCGTCATCGATCAGCAGCGCTGGCGCCGCGCCGCAAACACGGGCGCGCCGCGTCATGTTCAGACGCGCGCGGGCGAGCACGACGGTCGGCGTCCCGCCAATCTCATGCATGAGCTGCCGTAGACCATTTTCGTTCGAGTGACCGAACATCATGAATCCTTGAATGTGCACAGCCCGCGAGCCAAGCACGGGCGGGATAAACATCTCGTCGTCGGCCGTTGTGGGGAACGTGAACGAACGGTCTGGCAGCATGAAGCGTAAGCGGTTTGTGCGGCCGTGCTCCGGAATCGTCGACGGTGTATGGTTGATCCCCAGAAGATGGAAGACCGTTTCCAGTTGCCTGCTATCGCCCGAGAGCTTCTGGCGGGGGGCCACGAACAGATCCAGCCACGCTCTGACGAGCTTTACAGCCTCCTCACGCTCGTCGCTGGAAAGCGCCGTCATCCATTCCGGATCGTCGTCTGTAGCCGGTTGCTCAAGTGCCACACACAATGCCTCCAGTGGGGACTTGTTGCTGTGGACCGACTGATGGACCCGGGTCATGAACTGGTCGTAGTCCGACGCTACGTCCGCGCGGCCTCCAAGACGGACCGGGAGCTTGTGCGTGGCCTTGAGAAGCGCGAGTGCATCGTGAGCCGTGCGCAGGTTTGCTGCGTTGTCCGACTGCAGCATGGCTCGGATGCGCTGGATATCCTGGGAAGATGCAAGTCCCCGGTTTGCCTCAGCATATCCGTTGAGATCTTCTTCCAGCCGTCGGGCGACTTCGTTCAGTCGGGCCGCCAGCGGCATCAGGACACGATGACGCAACACAGCTGCCGCCTGTGGAAAGTCTGCATAGATAACGCCGTCTGCCAGGGGGTGACCGATGCCCTTCTCCGGGCGTAGTGAGTCCTGCATTGCTTCGATCACGCGTTGCATGCTGTTGGCCTCATTCTGTGTCAAGGCAGACAGCGTCATCGCATGCGTGACACGTTGTCGGGCCCTTTGCAGTTCTGCGCTGAACGCGGTTTTTCGCTGGTTATAGTGCTGAAGTACGGGCGCGTCGCCAGCAGAGAGCATCGAGCGCGGGAGGCATGAGTCAATGTGGAAGGCGGGAATGTAGCGCTGCGCTGCAAGGTGTTGACGAAGCGCTTCCTTCAACGCCTCATCGATACTGTCGCCGTCAGCACCAATAGATAGTCCTTCACCAGCCCATCGCCCGGTTTCTTCAAGGATCGCCGCGGGTACACAGAGTGCCGGCGTGTGCTCGTCAACCGGGGCGAGCACGGGCATGAGATCGCGCCCAAGCGGCGCCTGAATGAGCAACTTCTGCTTTTCCTGCGGAATACACGCAGGGGCTTGATTGTTGTCATACAGACGCAATGCACACTTGATCGCCGAGATAGCGGCATCACGATAGAACGCTTCCAGGTGTCCCCGGGTTGCAATCGCGGTGATTTCGGGCAGCGAGTCCTCAAGATGTCGGTGCAGTGCGGCGAGAAAGCTCAGCGTACTTTTGACAAGCTCGACGTTCGGATTTTCCTGACGCCGGGCGTGATCAAGATAACTCTCGATGAATCTTCTAGTGACTTCGATGTTTTCGATCGCCCGAGACCTGAAAAGGCCATCGGGGCGGGTACGTTCGCCGAGTTTGCGAAAAATTTCATCGACCATTGCCGCCGGCTTATCCATCTTGCGGCGAACTTCTTCGTAGCATGCAGTCACCTTGTCCGGCGCGCCTTTGGCTATACTCTCAAGACATGAGCCAATCGGACTGCGCGCACTGAACATCTCCTCATGCATCGCCTTGAATCCGCGATGGTTCCAGCTCGAGTAAATCTCGGGTGCTGTCTTCCAGGTCGTGGCCCTGTGCTGAAAGCGCTGCAGTTCGTGCTTCAACGCTTCTTTATCGCCAATCTGCGAAACGAGGAACATATCCCGGGTCAGTTGCAGGCCGCGCTGGCGGATCGTGTCAATATGTTCTATAAGCGCCCTGAGCCGGGGATGACCGGTCAGCGGAGCGCTGATCGCATGGCCAATGTTCCACTGGATGTCTGAACTGTCAAAAAGCATGCTCGAGAGGCCGGCAGCTAGCACGCCAAGCGCGACCGATGCTGAATCGGTGAGGCTGCTGCCTGTCAGCGACTGCGTGATGAGCATCTCCTTGAGGGCCGGGTCAAGCCGTGTTTCGAACTCGAACTGGCAGTCCATCCTGTACAGCGACTCGATCAGCGCATGTAGTACAACGTAGTGGGTATTGGTCTCGGCGGCTGCCACCTCTCCAAGAACCGGCTTCATTGCCTCCACGTGCACGGTAGCAAGACCATAGAGCCGTCGTCCGACAAGGCGTTGCAAGACGCCCGAGTGCTTCTCGACGAATTGATGCGCAGTTTCCAGCTCTTCATCGAGTTCGTCTGACGCCTGCTCGTTTGCGCCCGCAACGGCGTCTGGCACGTCGGGATTGGCGATCGTCACAGGTACTGCATCGTCGCCTGACCGGGGCTGGTCGGCATGTTTCGACAAACCGTCCGCTATGGCAGTATCATTTTCATGTATCGGCGAAAGTCCATCCGTAACGCTTTCGTCACCTGCGTCACTGCCACGCTGCTCCGGTACAGGTATGTCGTGCCGGACCGCCGGCTCAACCAGCATGGCCTCCGCCAGACCGGTCTCAGCGACGCCGGGAAAAGTTGGCTCTGTTACCTCTGCTGCCTGCTTAGGTTCGTCGGTCTCAGGCAACGCCGGGAGCGCGTGTGCCGACTGAGCCATGATGTGCTCTATCACCGCGGCGGCTGCGCTTACGTCCCCCTCGGCCTCGCTCGAAGCTTCGATAACATCGTCTGTCGCCATCGTAAAGCAGGGGCTTTGAAGAACAAGCGCTTTCAGTTCTTCGGCGCTCTTCACCATCGAATCGACAGTTTCTGACAAGATCCGGTTGCGCTTCTGTCGCTCGGCGAGCACGGGCGTGGCAGGCATGCCCTCGATCTTCTTCATCTGTGAATCGAGGGCCTCAATGTCGCCGACAAGCGCGTCGATGCGCGCGACGCTGTCTTCGGCGACGTCCATATCCTCGGGATCCTCTACACAGCTCACCGCGCCCAACCCGAGCTGCAGTTCGAGCGGCTTTATCTTGGACAGGAGAAGCTGACAACGTTCTAGTAGCGCAACACGACGCTCTCGCGCCTGTTGGGCGGCGCTGTTACGTTCGAGCGCTCGGCGGTGCATCAATTCAAGTGCGGTAAGGAACTCGTTGATCTCGGCAACGGCCTGCGCAAACTCGCTCGTGCCAAGTTCGAGCCTCTGAACCTGCATTGCCATCCTTGACCTGATGTTCAGGAAGATGACGTCGTCGGGTGAATTCCCATCTTTCATCGAGGTATCGGCCGCCTCAGTATTGATGTGTGCCATCTGTGTCTCCGGTACCTGCGCCGGCGCAGGATCTGGCTGTTGCAGCAAACCACCCTGCTCGCTATCTGTGTGTGGCTTCCGCATGTCCTCGTCTGCAGACGTGTTTGCGGGCAGTGAGTCCTCTTTTGCGTCAACAGACACCCTGCCCTCAGTCGCTGCAAGGCTGTCAACAGTTGGCTGCATCTCAGGCTTGGGGCGACGCCTGAGGATGGTCTGGAACTTGTTCAGATGGTCACACTGCGCAATGGCATCGTTCACCGCGGATGCGACGTCGAGGTAATACTTCAGCGACTCCTCGGTCAACGGGCCGGGAATATCAGTGATGTTTTCGATCACTGCATCGCGCCAGTCACCGATGGGATACTGGGCTACCTGGAAAATCAGCCAGCCCATCAGCTCGTCATGACGCGTCTGCTGTGCCCATCGGGCTAGCTGTTCGAGCACTGTCGGGTTGAGGGAGTAGCCAAGAACCTGTTCCTCGGCGGGGCGACCAGGGTTATATGCAGTCTCGATGAGTTCGTGCAAACGCCTGAACGACAGCCCCCCGATGACGTCAGAGGCTGGCGCGAGCGCCATGGCTGACTGGGGCACCTGGAGCAGCGCGCCCATCCAGTCAAGCAATTCACCTTCGCGAGGCATGGGAGCGAGCTTCCTGACCACGCCCATATCGCGAAGCGCCTTCCAGTAAGAAGCGGCTTTCCTGCGGACTGTCGTGTTGAATTCTCCGAATATGCCTTTCGTCTTTATCCAGTATGGCAACTCGACACGAACGCGCACCCCGGCGTCCTGATACATCATGCGTTGCCCGAGCCGACGAATTCTCAGATCTTTAGATCCGTGCAACGTCGGCATCGGCGTCAGCTTGACGCTTGTCAGGAGATCGGTCTCGTTGCTCGTGGCCGCCGCCCGGTTGACCTCCGGAAGTTCCACCTCGTCCTGCGCCGCAAGACTGTCGGTCTTCTCTGAGTTTTCGATGAGACGCGAGAGATAAGTCTGCGCCCCTGGCGACTCATTCTTCTCGTCCGGTGCATCGCCGCCGTCAGGCGGCGATGCCTCATTCGACGGCGGCGGATCGTCGTCCTCGTCCTCAGGAAAGCGGATCACATAGTCTTCGATCTTGCGGCGGAAGAACAGCGGCGCGGGCAGCGTTGTCCAGTCATCGTAGTGGGCGTAGCCAATGCGCAGTCCCATAACCAGCATGGCGACGTTGCGCGCCGTCACGCTCTGGGGCGTTCGCAGTACCGTGATTTCCATACTGGCAGGCAGCGACGCATCCCATGCGGCAGGATCCAGCATTTTCTGCGAGTACTCCTTCGCGCCTTTCCCGATCTGCTGCATGCGCGGGGTCGCGCGATAGCAGGAAAGACCGCGTTTTACCTGAACTGTCTTCGCATAGCCCATCGTCGCCATGAAATGACCATAGCCACGCTCGATAGCCGAGCTATCTTCCGACAGTTCAACGAGTGATTTGCCCGTGCTGTAATAGGCATCGATAAATGTCTCGCCCGAATGCGTCCGCTCGTCACTGTTTAGCCACCCCTCGTAGGTCACTTTCACCTCCGAGCGCAGCGACAACGTGTCGGCACCGCGACGCAGCCGCACGAAGCTCATGTGCTTGAAATGAGCAAGATCAGCGGTTCCCAGCCTTACTGTGCCCCCCGTCGTCAAATCGGTGTCGCGAATTCCGCGCCATAGGCCCGCTACGCTCTGCCAGTCGATCAGTACCACAGCACATGGGTCCGTCTCGTGGATCGAAAGCAGCGTTTCTCTGGTCGCATCCTCGAAGACGCCTTTCAGCCAGCGGTCATCTCCTGCGTGCAACTGCCGCTGGCTGCCCAGCCACTGCAGGCCGGCCGACAGCGGCTTCCATTCGGACCGTTGCGTGCCCTTGCCTCCCTTGTAGATAAACTGAACCTCAGTCACTCCGGTATCAATCACGAGGCGCGTGTTCAGCAGGAAGGTGAAGCCGGCCTCTCCGCTTCCAAATCTGGCGCGCGAACGTATGGCCTGCAGACCGTAGATACACCGCGGCATATGCTCCGGCGAAAAAAGCTGGGCGACGAATTCGCGGGTGCCGAAAATGATCCCCGAGTGCGCGAGAAAGACGTCCAGGAGCGCGCTTTGAGTGCGGTGAAGGAATGCCTGTTCGGCGGCCGGATCATCAGGTGCCTCGATGGGCAACAGGTGGTGAACGTTCGCACCGATCGAAGACATCGCATGAATGCCGGCGTAATAGTTGACACCGTCCTCGTTGCGCTGCCGGTACTTGTCTGGGGCGCAGATAAGCGCGATTACGGGTCGCGTGCCACTGACCTGCCTGATGGTTGTCGTCGCCACCTGCCAGCGTTTTACACGCTCGTCAAAACGTCCACGAGCATTCAGGTTCACACCGTCCAGATCAGCGCGCAGACCGTGGGTACCAACGGGCAGCGCTTCAAGCTTTATTTCTACGGCGTCACCGAAAAGCGTTCGGACCGAGTTGGCAATGATTTCCTGCTCGCGTGGGAGGTCGCACAATACCCATAATATCGGCTTGATATCGCCGTGAGAGAGCTTCAGCGCCCGGATGTTCTGTTCGCGGTAGTCTGCGATCGACGTGATGCGCTCGGTAGTACCTTCGTCGCCCGACTCATCGTCGTCTACATCGACTTCTTCCGCATCAGAGCCGGACACGAGCGAATCACCGGCAGCACCGAATTCGAGGTCCGTCAGGCGCAACATCTCCTGCAGTGGTCGCTTTTTTCGATTGATTGCGATTTCTCGCAAGCCGATAGGACGCGGTGCGAGTGCATAGCCGACGATTTCGCTAACAGTCTCCAGCAGTCGCGCTTCGTCGCCCTCGAAGACCGTCCGAGGAGAAACAAACTTGAAGAGCGTCGGCAGTTCGGGGAGGCCTGCCCACCAGCCGTTGCGCTCGTCGAACTCCCTCCGACGCACTGCTTCCTCAAGCGTATCGGGCAGCGCGGAGCCCGACTCGATCTGCGCCGCTGCGTAACCTTCGCCGAACTCCCAGCCACTTTTTGTTCGCTCTACGGCTACCATGACCGCGGGTCGTCCAGAGGCCAATACATATCCCGTGACACGCCTTGGCATCTTGCCATGGGCAAACGGCACCTTCTTCGCCCACACTCTTTTCATAGCGGAGACGCCCAGGAAAAGGTCGCGGCTGTATGGCATGGTACTGACCGTCAGTCGCGCGGCCATCGAGAAGACATCGTCACCCCGGGTTGCGCGTTGCGGCATTGACATCAGTTCGATCGCGTTGGATCGGCTCTCCGGACTGGCCACCAGTTCACATGCGCCTAGCCCTTCGAAGAGTTCTTCGCCCATCAGGCTGCCACCGATGATGCGAACGATGAGCGGAAAATCGGGCTGTCCGTCAGTCGTGCGGACTAACGGGGCCTCGATTTCGCTAGGCACAATCAGTTCCGGCCGGATGGTGGCTTTCATGCGAGACGCAAGCGTGCCCATCTTGTGCCGTTCCGCCCAGGGCTCAACCTCATTCATGAGCCAGCGGCTGAGATAGCGCGCGATGCGATCACGTGTGGCGCTGTAATTTCCGTCCTCACTGAGGTCTGGGAGCATCACTATCGCGCTACTGCGTCGGCCGTTTGCGTCGGGGAGCAGTCCGAGATCACGGTCAAGACGTATGATCTTGTCAAGCCCCGCCGTGAGCGCAGTGCGAAGCGACGTCACTGGCAGGTTCTTTTTCTCCTGCTTCGCTGACGTGAGAATCGCGGAAAAGCTGTTGAAGAGCTCACCAGAAAAGGAAAACTCGACCAGCGAAACCGTCTGCTTCAGCCATTCGGGCGAGATCTTGCGACCGATAAGCATCGGTGCACGCACGGTATGGCCGCCTACGCGGGTCCATGTGATTGTTTTTTCTTCAGACATGCTGACGATCGTTCAATAGGTTTTCGATTGCGCCCATGGGCACGGAGAAAGACTGGTAAAGATTCTGATAGCTCTCGCGCACGGCGGGATCGCGATGCGCGAGACACTTTGCGAGTATCGTCTGCATCATCACAAGCATAGAGGTTCGCTCGTTGTCGGGCATTCCTCTGGCAGAATTGGGCGCCCAGGCAGCATCCACGAAGTACACGAAGGCCGGGCAGTCACCACGCATCGCTCTGCCGATCGTCTGCAGAATCATGATCATCTGGTCCGCCACAAACGGCTCCGCGTACTCCCCCAATCTTTGCGCAACAAGTTGCATTCGCAACAGATATTCAATCGTCGAGGACGTCCGGCGCCTTGCCTCGCGCAGCGCGCCCAGCGCCTCCTGCGTGGTGGCGAACTCGCGGCGGTCAAACGTTTCTGAAGCCCTTCCGACGAGTCCCTGGATCAGTTGCAGGCTGTCGCCGCGGGGATGTGGCCGGGTGAGAAAAAAGAGCGACCCGATCATCGCCTTGTCGACCCGGCGGCCGAAGCGGTACACGATGTTTACGCCTCGCCCAATCGCGCTCATGGGGAAGATCAGCAGATCCCAGTTTTCGTCTTCCCCTAGACTTTCGACCTCCGAGGCAGTGACGGCGGCATCGTGAAGCGATCCGTGAATCTTGGGTTGCACGAGGTAGCGCACGCGGCCGCGCCACGACGGATGATTCGCGTAGATGTGATCAAAAAGCTGCTCGCACTGTTCATACGAGTTGACGACGAAGGCCGCCTTGCGACCCGTCCCGTTGACGACATCGTTGTTCACGATAGCCTGCTCGACGTCGGAAAGTACGCCATGACGAAGCAACTGATCGACTATCGTCTTAAGGATGCGCTCCCGCTGCAGCAGCTTCGCGCCGCTGAAGCGCAACGGAAGCTGGGTCTGCGGATCGAGCTTCGGAAGGAAGCAGTATCTCGATTTCTCCCAGCCGCTGCCCGCGTTCGGACGACGCAGGACGTAATGCGGTCCGACGCCGACGTGAAAGCTCGGACTCTGCTCAAGCAGCGAGGTCGCACTGGTCAGGAGTACGGCCATGCCATCGCCACGCTCCTTGCCAAGTTCGATCATGCGCTGGGGCAGCAGGCGTGGGGTTCCGGCAAATCCGACGTGAGAGACGTCTACATTACCTTCTTCACTGACGGTGTAGCGTATGCCGCTAAGGCGACCGATCAGTGATTCGGGCAGAACGCCGAGCTGGTCGCGTGAACAACGCGTTTCGAAGACGTTATCGCTTACCAGCCCCATTGTGTTCATCAGGCGCAGGTGGGGAGCAAGGCCAAAGTGCTGAAGCACGAGCAGCGTAACCGAGACGAGAAGCGTCGTATAACAGTAGAAGGTTTCATCGTCGTGACTAGACGGCAGACCGGGTACTGTGCGCAGCACTTTCGCGATGGAACGGACGGCAGCCTCGTTGCCATCACGTTCCCACACTTCAATCGCATGAAGCAACCGGTCATACAGGTCCCGGACCGTTTCCGTGCTCTGACAGGTGGCCTTTGCCGCTTCATCTAGGGTGCGGGCGAGGTCACTCATGCTCTCATCGTCGTCACCGTGAAGCGGCGTATGGCGAAATGCTACAACCTTGACGGCCGCGTCGAATACACCCTCAAACGCCCGCCGTGCCTCCACATACACATCCCTTCTCGCGTCGTCCCAGTCGTCGTCAACCGCGAACATGTCCGAGATGATTGACAGCGACGTCAACAGTACGTTCGCGTGGGCTTTGCGAAAACCAGGAGGGAGATGCAGCAGATGGGACACAAGTCTTTCCGTCGCACGCCCGAAGCGACCGGTCATCTCCAGCAGTGAGGGCACAGTAACGCCGGCCACAAACGCATTGTTTCCGCGCGCAGCGGGATCGTGCAGATCGCGGATGAGCGTACTCCAGAGCGAATCGTAGTCGCCTGACAGCTTGAGCATAGGCGTGCCGCGCCCGTCGAGATTGGTCTGGGCGCCGTCGCACTCGTCGACAACGAGCACATCAAAGGTCCGCGCCAGATACTCGAAGTGTCTGACTTCCGCATCAGTATAAAGTGGAGAAACGCGGCGGTCCGTCGAGAGGATGTGGCCTGCCCAGATCGTTGCGCCACCGAGCATCCGCTCACCGTGTTGCAGGCCACACACGGACGAAAGGGCGCATCGGTGCCGACGCACACGCTTTCCTGTTTCCGGACGTTGCATCACCTGGAAGCACGGCGGGTTGGTGTGCGGAAACTCTATGTCTTCATCGCTGGCAAAGCCCGCAAGGGCGCAGTTTGTCGCGAAGAAGGGCGCAATCTCGCGCGTGACGCCATAACCGTGGTTCTGATTTGCCAGCGCGGTTGCAAAGTTGAGCACGTGTTTGGTGCGTGCTGTTTCGCTCTGCCCTGAAAGAAGTCCGGCTGGAACCTCATAGCGGGACAGGGTTTCGATAAAGCCGCTCGCTACTTCGATAGAAGGGAAGAGAAAGCAGACGGAATAGCCCTGCGCTGACAGGTATCCCGCCAGTAAATACAGAAGCGTAGTCTTCCCGGCGCCTGGAAGACCAATCAGATGCTTTAGTCCCGTCAGGTCAATGCCCTGGGCATTCACCAGCCCCCCGTTGCCTGGTTCCATGAGGACTGCCGTCGGGATTCCTTGGGCGTCGTGCAGGCGGTTAAACCAGCGCCGCTCAGATGGCTGCTGGCGCTCCGCCGTGACGTCGACGTCGTCGAATCGTCGCGCGATCGCGATGAGGTCTTCCCACCGCACCAGGCCCGGAGCTGTACCTACCCGCTCCAGGTCGTACATTGGAGGAGCGGGGGGCGTAAATCCAAGCGGAGCGATGAGACCCGCATATCCCTGCTCGGCGTCGATCTCCGCCCCCCTGTCGGGAGCATGAACGGGAGGACGTGCTCGCAGACGCAACGGCCTGATAGAGGTCAGGCATGCCAGCGCGACCGTAATGTCTTCGGGAACGAGATGCGTCCAGGTTCGACTGATATTGAGGTTCTCATCGATCCGATATCGCTGCGGCGGTTCGTCCTTGAGAGTTTCATCGCCCCGGGACTTGCGCAGTTCGACCTGACGATAATGCTGCCGGTAGGCATCTGCCATCAGATGTAGCTCACTCAGCGTGCCTGGCGCGATGCCAGCGAGCCTGATATTTCGCAGCGCGAGGGCAACATCTTCACTGAGCGTGTTCGTTACGCTCTCAAACCCCGCGGCGAGAGCCGGCATCGCCGCCAGACTGCTCTGTTCCAGCAGTTCGGATGCGATGATGCACAGATAGTTCAGGCGGTTGACCCCGCTGAACGGCTGCAAGGGTTCACGCATAGCCCGATTCCTTTGAGCGGAGTCTGGCAAGCGCCTGACTGACGGTCAGGCAGGTGACGTCATCCCGGCCCATGGCCCGACTGAGCCGGTCCAAATACGAGGGCATGGATGCGGCCTGCCAGTCCGGCACGACAAGCAGGCGCTGCGGGTAGTAAGCGAGGCCGCCTATGCTGCGTCTAAACTTTTGACCGAGTGTCTCCGGGCTGACATATGCTTTGAGATCTATGCCTGTATCGCCCACAGCGATGTCGACACGGTCACGAAACGGATAAAGTTCGGCCGGTAGTCCGCTTGCTCGGAGAGCATCGTAAAGTCGGAGTTCGTCGATTCCCGGCTCAACCCAGTACTGCCGGATACCGCGTGCGACACGCATTACGGAACTGGCGGCGACGGATCGCGATGAACGCGCGGCATGACTCGCAACACACGCCGCCGTACGACATACGAGCGCGGCTCGCCCCTTCTTCATTGCGTTTCCGCAATGATCACAGATGGGAACAGTCCCGTCGATGCACCACCCTGTTGGCACGGCCTCGTAAAACTCCCGCTGGATAATCATCCACAAGCGGGCCGGCACCTCATCCGTCAATCCGACCTTAAACTCGTCAAGGTTGCACACAGGATTGCGAACGACGAACTCGCGCACCTTGGTGTAGTAAGTGTTGGCCTGCCCTTCGGGATGACGACTGAGTACATCCACGAACCTGGCGAATAACTGTTCCTCGATCGCAGCCGTCATGCCGGTGAACCCCGCTGCCAGTTCCTCGGCTTCTGCTGTCGGAATGCCGTCGTCCGCGTGAATCAGCACCGTGTGATTCAGTCCGGCTTGCACGACCTCGGGAAGCGTCAACCATTCGCCCAATGGACGGGTGCACAGTGCCAGAAGATCATGGATTTCTGCGCCATGGTCGGGAAGACCCTGGACAAGGCAGGCTCTCGAGATGGCACTCATGGCCCGGCGGTCGTCGGGCCCCAGGCCGACCGGAGAGCCGTGCGTGCGACTGGTTCCGGATACCATTTTCCCCTCAAAGAGGGACATTCTGGCCAAGCGCACGACTAGCGCGGCCAGGCTGGCGATCAACAGGCCGTTGTTCGCCGATTCATGAAAGCCTGGCTCATCGCCGTGTTGTGGTGCACCTGCATGCATTGCCTGCCGCATTCCTGCGGCACTCTCGGAGACATCGCGCATGGTTCTCTAGCGTCGCCCGCCCTCTCGCTGTGCCTGTTCGGTCACGGCCTGGACGCACGGCACATTTATCGTTGTTGTCGGGCAGCGTACACTTTCTGCACGCCAATATACCGACTCCAACGCGCCAGTCAAGGCCACGGACACACATGCCAGTAACTGTTTGCATGGGCGCTGTCCATCGCAATCTGGCCCACCGACTTACTGTTGTTTTCGACAGGTTGCAAGAAAACTTGAACGGGCGCTGCCCTTTCGGTGGCCCAATTGCGTACGCGCTTTGAGTGCCCTCGCCGATGCATATCGCATGAACGCCCTTCCGCTTTGCCCGCAATTGACGATTCCGAGCCGAGCACTTGCATGCGCACTTCCGGTACTCATCCGCCCGGCGTAGGGCCACAATCAGCGCGCTTTGCAAAATGCCCGTCAGGACGGCGAAAAAGGATTCATATCGACGGATTATGGGAACTTTACACATGCAATCGCACTTCACTTAAGCAAACTCTTCGGGCACGGATCGGCAAAGCCCACGGAAAAGTGACCAGAAGGATCCATCCGAATGGGCAGGACAATCGCCGCTCCGCTCAAGTCAAATGGCCGTCCTGCCGTAATAGATTCTCGTGTCTACCTGCATGAATCAAGTGATGTCGAAATCCGAATCTTTGCCCGGAGATAAAATTAGGATCAAGGACGCACCCCCCTGGTGGTGGATAGTTGCCCTCGTCATCTCGTGCATCGTCCCGCCAGTCGGTCTATGTATGCTGCTGGTTCGATACCGGCAGGTAGTCGCGGTACCGGATGCGCCGGTACAACTCACGGCATACAAGGCACAGTCAGAGGAAGCCGATCACATTTCCAGGCGTCGGAAGAATGCGGGTATCCACAGTGGAGGCACTGTCGGTCTTGCACTATCGGGTGGGGGCATTCGGGCAGCCTGCTTCAGCCTGGGCGTCCTGCGCTGGCTGGAACACAGCGAAAAGATGCGGGAGATTGACTATCTTTCCAGCGTTTCCGGGGGCGGCTACGCGGCCACCAGCTATCTGTACGGCCAAGATGTACAGGATGGCACGAGCGAGCGGGTGTCGCGTGCGGAAGCTGCGCGGGAGCGGCTCCTTCGATCAGAAGGCTATCTGGAAACCGGCCTTGGACGACTACTGACGATGTCACTGGCGTTCCTGGCTTCAGCGATCGTATCTCTGTCTCCGCTCCTGCTGGCCGAGCAGGGCCTGTTCATCATGAGCTACGATTCGCCGGGCCGCCGCGCCTCGCACTACGATGGATGGATCCTGCTTGTCGTATTTCTCAGCGTGACCCTATTTTGTGCGAGCTGGGCCTGGAGACAGAACAGAAAAGACAAGAACGATGTCATGCTGTGGACGACTATGGCGGCCGTAACCTTCGCAGAGGCGGTGCAAACGATACTGATAATGACGAAACTGCTGCAATCAAGGTTCGTCAGTATCACCTTACTCGCTGCGTTCATTATCCTTGTCATCTTGCTCGTTCAGTTGCCCAGGCACAAAGGGATTCGCCAGATCCAGACCTACGCAAAAATTATGCTTTTTCCGGTGAGCGCGATCTTGGTGACGCTTGCAGGTTTCAGCTACTTTGCCTCGCCCACTCTCTACTTCTGCCTTTCGGCCGCGACCGCGTTGATCTACTTCATCAGCGCAAACTGGCTAAATTTTCCATTTAGTCTCTATTCGTCAAGTCTTCGAAAAGGATTCACCGGCAAGGTAGACAACGTCTCTCTTCTGCTGGCGAAAACCGATCCCGCTGCGCCGCTCCATATCATCAATTGCTGCCAGCATTCCAGTCAAAGCGATGACCCCGACGTGCGTGAACGCGGTGGCTGCAATTTCCACATCACCCGGCTGCACTGCGGATCGGACGAGACCGATATATATCCGACCCGATCCTGGCATATGCTGGACAACACAGTACGGCATCTCGATGTCTGGCGGCTTGCAGCGACCTCGGGAGCAGCAATTGACGGGCACGGGGTACGTCAGTCGCCATTGCTGAACGCCTTGTTGAGCTTTGGCAATATCGGACTCGGGCAATGGGTCATTAATCCCGGCACCAAATTCCATCTCCGAAAGGGCGTGCCCAGTCTCCTGTTGAACCTGTTTGCCGCACTGGGTGCTTGGGCAGGTAAAGGCACATGGATACGGCTGAGCGACGGCGGTCATTTCGAAAATCTCGGTGTCTACGAGCTCGTGCGTCGACGTTGCGCCAGCATCATCGTAGTCGACGCCGGGCATGATCCGGAATACAAGTTTGTCGATCTCGCAAGGGCAGCGACACTCTGTTTTACGGATCTTCGCGCGGAGATTGCCATCCCGGGGCTGATGCCGGGGAAGACCCATAGCCACGACCAGTGCGTTTATCGCGGAACAGTGTCCTATCCGGATGGTTCGACCGGCAAGTTGATCTACATCAAACTGGCGGTCGGTGCATCGCATCCGTTGAGGCTACGCCTGCGTTCGTCGTTCGACCAGAAGTTTCCCCACGAACCCACCCGGAATCAGCAGGTCACCAGAGAGTTCGTAAACGCCTATTTTTATGCAGGGCTGCACGCTGCACGCAAAGCAATGCCTTGCGACACAGGAAGTGTCCCAGGCGACGACGGTCAACCTCGGCTGAACCGCGCCGGGAATCGTGGAGGCTCGTTGGTACAAGTTAATGCAGGTTCAGCGGCAGCCGTTTCAAGTTGCCGTTAACTGTTTGCCTGAGCTTCGGCGGGCGGGATATAGCCGAGGGGTTCCATGTCGCCCCGGCTGCCGACCGACGGTTCAATCCCGCTCCGGCCAGTTATGTGGGAGGAACGTGTTCAGATATCCCTCTCGCTTTCCGTACACGTCCGAACGAGAAAGCCTCCAGTTCATCCGTATCGAAGCTAGGCATTCGTCAGGCCCTGGCCTACTTCCAACTCTTCGAGGATCTGAGCAGCCTGAAACGGGTCTCGTACCAGCCGAAGGTCGATGCCTTTCTGTCCGCTCATGAACCGCAGGCGAGCCAGCAATTCGTTGGCGATCTGACTGGCTTCCTTGGTCTTTGCCGTGTTTAATGCCGCTGTATTGATCAGTAACGCGGATTGCGCAGGGGCGTTCGAACGAAGGATGGATGCGGTGATGTCCAGTTCGAGTATCTTGCTTTCCGCTTCTTTCTGTAAGGCCGCGAGATGCGGTGCCGTTTGTGGAAGACTCGTCACCTGTATCAGATGTTTATCGTGCGCATAGTCGATCGTCATGCGCGCTGCGCCAGCCACTTCGATGGTTCGATTGAAGCGCGCCCTACGCTCATCATCGTTCTGCGCAAACACTGATCGAAGCGATCTCAGGAACTGTCTGGTCGGCACCGAGTTTCGTTGAACCTGCTCTTCGCCGTCTTCAAAGTACGATCTCGTACCAAAAGCCGAGAGCGTCCGAATTGCAGTGTCGACGACCTGCTTGGCGGAGTATCCCTTGATGTTCGTTGTGGCACCCACGTCGAAGCCGTCGAAAGGCGCGACAACCTGGTTGAAGTCGGCACCGGCGATCATCTGCTGCTGCATGAATTCCGCGACATGCTGCATGATTCCGAGGGCGGACTCAGCCCGCTTCGCGCCAATCATCGCGCGAAGCTGTTTGGGGTGGAAAGCGATAGGTGTTGCAATCTCGCCGCGATTGGGCGACTTAAACTGAACAAGTATCAGGGCGACGAAGCGCTCTCCCGTCGTAGCCGTCGGCGTCCATAGCACGGGAGCAGCAAGCGCAGCAAATGGTGGGCTTTCCCAGATATTCATGATGAAGAAGACCAAAGATTATTAGCGGTAGGCGTTTCGAGCCGTTGCTCCAGATACATGGCCAGCGGCTTCAAACGCAGCGCTATCAGATCAACAATGGTGGCAGCGATCATCATGATGGGAGCGATCCTAGGGTCCAGTTTCCACTTTCGCATTTCGATGGCCAGTAACGTAAGCTTGTTCGCCTGTTTCGCTAACCTGTCCGCTTCCTTGAGGATGCCCTCATTACCTAAGTGCCTGATTTTCAGCTGCGAAAGAATCTGATTAACCCGGGCGATGTGGTCCACGACCTTGCGCTGCGCACTCGCCTCACCGATCGAGGCGTGCAGATCGGAAAGCGGCTGCAGAGCGAGGTTATGATCGAATAACCACCACTTGACGCCATCGAACAGCAGGTTCTGGGCGTGCCTATCCGGGTTCGCCACCAGTTCGTCCCAAGCCGCCCCTTGGGGGGCGACCTCATCTTCACATACCTTCTGCCAGATGTATTCCGTTCCTAACTCACCGTCCTTGGTCCGTTGCACCGTGAATGGATCGGGTGGCTGCCAAAAAGCAGGACAGGGCCACTTTTAAGGCCATTCGGGTGGTTTGGCAGTTCATCCAGGTCCGCAATCACAAGCGCCGGGTTTGGTACAGGTAATCGCAAGACCTGTGAAGCAAGACCACAAGCCAGTTCGATGTCGATCTGAGATTGGCGTGGAAGATACTTTGCGAATACTGGGATACCTGGCTCATCCAGTCCTGGCACGCCCGCGAGGCCCTTCCAGACGTGATTGAGATGGTCGCCGTAGACCTTTTCGCCCACACCCAGCAATCGGTAAATTGGCGGCCTTTGGACGAGCGCGGCTAGATCGGAGGGTAGGTCATTTCGCGTGGTCATAGTCTTCCGCCTGCCATTCGCTCGGATGTGTATGCTATTGCCAACCCATATTTTGCCATCAATGCTCCACAATCGGACGACGGAAGGCAGGTTGCCGCCGGTTTTGAATCGGTGTCGTCCGCCAACGGCGCCAGCGCGCCCGCGGTCGTGTCGATGTCATGTCAGAGATAGCGATCTGCCTGCGTCGGTTGGACTGCATCGTTATCGCTCAAAGACGCTGATTGCGAAGTGCGCTCCGGCTGATGCATTTTCGGTGCTTCGGAAGATGCTGCCGTTCGCATTGACCGACTCGATGATCACATACTAGCCGCTCGCTTCGGCGTGCACGCACATTGCGCGGGTCGTAACGCATCAGCGCGCCTATGAGCGGAAAGGTTGGGCCCTTTCGCCCGAGTCCTTTTGTTCGCTTTCCCCGACGCGAGTTTCCATTTCCATCGCGCTTAGACCGCTTCTTCCGCCATGCCGCAGTTTTGCCGGATGGCGCAGACGTAACGGAACCTTCCGTGTCGATCCCGGTGTTCGGGCCGCGGATGGGCTATGGGGGCCGTCAACGGTCTTTGCGGGAATCGGCGGGTGTTCGGTCGAGGGTTTTGCCCACGTCAGAAAGCCCGTCGAGCGGTATCGACTTGTTCCCGCACGGTTTCGGCGTGTCGCTGGTCATCCTCTGCATGCAGATAGATGCCGGTCGTCTGGATTGATGCGTGACGCATATTTTTCTGAATGAAACGCAGGTCCGTCCCGGCATCGGCCTGATGTGAAGCTGCACTGTGGCGAAGCCAGTGTGTCGATGCCCGTCGCAGCGTTTTCGCGCCGGCTGCATCCTTCGTTTCGAGCATATCGGCAGCGCGTCGAAACACTTCCTTGACGATCAGGTAGACTGCGGCCGGCGTCAGATGTCTGCGCGGGTCACCCGCGACGCTCATCAACGCGGCAGCCTTCTCGCTGCCCGACGGCGTCGGTGCGAGCCCGTGAAAAACCCGGTATCGCGCGAAGTCCGCCATCAGCGCTGCGCTTACGGGCACCTCCCCTTCGGCGCCGCCCTTCCCCACCACGTGTACCCACCAGTTACCCCGGCTCTGATAGAAGTCCGCCGCCTTTGCGTTCGCCGCCTCCGACACCCGCAGCCCCGTGTGATACAGCAGCCGGATCAGCCAGCGGCTGCGCTCGTAGTGCTGGTGATCGCGCGCGGTGACCCGCGGCCACTGTTCGACGCTGGCGAGCACGTGGTCCCACAGCGCGTGATCCAGATACCGCTCGACCCGCGGCGCGCGTCGGGCTGTAGCGCCCGTCCGGCGCCGCAGGGCCAGCGGATTGCCGGCCAGATAACCGGCGCTGACCAGATAGGACAGCAGACCCGACACGATGCCGAGCGCCTGATGCCGGCTGCGCTCGGACAGCGGCCCGTCGAACAGCCGGCGGGCGCCCCCGCGTCGCGGCCGGGCCGGATCAGCCCAGTCGCCCGTGGGTGCCGCGAGAAACTGCTCGTACAGCAGAAAATCCTCGCGCGTCAGGCTCGAGAGCGGCTTGCGGAGCGTCCGCGTGGCCCACAGCAGCAGCCGCACCGCTTCCTTGCGATAGCTGCGCAGGGTGTGCGGCGAACCCGCATATTCGGCGAGCCACAGGCGCACCGCTTCGATGTCAGTGTCGGCCGCGATCTGGAGATGACCGCCGCGTGCGCGATTGGTGCCGTTGCGCCCGTCGAGGGCCGCAGGCAGCGCGATCGACAGCGCTGGTTCGGGCGATTCAGAGGCGATGGCGGGCAGATTCATGGTGTGACGCGTTTTGATTGGGGCTTTCGGCAGCGTACACGATCAGAACTTGTGATTATGGGCGTTATCACAAATTTTAGTGTTTTATCGTTATGCGTATAACGTTATACAGGGATATACGATTATAATCTTCTTGCAAAACCGCCCTCCTCCACGCGTTTTCACGGTGAAACTCCGCTCATGAGCCGTATCAGTGACACCCGCGTCCGCACCCGGGAAGCCGCCGCTCACCTTGTCGCCTCCGGCCGACCTGCGCATGAACTCACGGTCGACCTGATCTACGCGCAAATCCGCCAGGGCAGCCGCACCACCATCAATGACGAGCTGAAACTGTGGAAGGACGAGCAGGCGCGCAACGACGCGCTCGCCGCAGCAATGCCGCCGGCGGTCGCCAATGCGATGCTGTCGGTGTGGGCGCTCGCGGTCGGGCAGGGCGAACAGGTCTTTGCGCGGCGCGGCGATGAGCTCGAAGCGGAAGCGGCCGCAGCGATCACGCGCGCCGGGGCACTCGAGACGGCCCATGCGGAACTTCAGGGCGAACTTCGCACCGTTCGCGCTCAGCTTGATGACCTGCAGGCACGACTTGCCTCTGCGCTTGCGGAACTCGCGCAGGTCCAGGGCGGGCGTGACGCCGCGCTAAAGCTGGCTGAAGCGTCCGCGACCGAACGGGACGCCGTCCGCGCGCAGTCGGAACAGGCGCTGCACGACATGCGATCCGCCCATCTCCAGGAACTCGAAGCGTTGCGCGCCACCCACGCAGAACAGGAAACGGCTTTGCGGGCACAGGTCGATCAGGCGACGGCCCGGCTCGAGGGCGTGCAGAAGCGCGTCATGCTGCAGACCGAGGAGGCACGTGATGCACAGCGACACGCCGAGGCTGCGCTTTCAACTACCCGGCAGCGCAACGAGCAGCTCATTGTCGACGTGCAGCGAATCTCGGCCGAAGCCGCCGAACATCGCCGGCTTGCCGAACGACACGAAAAGCAGCTCGCCAGCGTGATGGATGAGGCTCGCGATCTGCGCCGAGAACGTGACGCGCTCGCCCGGCAGGCTGCGTCACTGGAGGGCGAGCTCAAGGCTCGCGGCGAAACCTCACCGGCACGCTCTACCAGACCCGCACGTCACGAGCCCTGACCGTATCCGGCACGATCTGGAAGACACGGGAGCGGGGGGAAATTCGCCCTACCAGCCGGCATTGAGTCCGCGGTGGATACGATATGCCACTTCTACCGGACAATATGAAGCCGTGAATCGGGGACATAAACGCATCACGTTCGTCATCGGCGATTGCCGCACCCGGGTGACTGTTTGGTGACGACTCGGCGGTGACACGTCAGTTCACCAGTCGCTCACTGCCACCGCACAGATACGAAGGCCCGTCTGAGCAATAGACGATCTGGTTGGGGCACCTTGCACGTGCGGCAATTCGGCGTCAGAGCCCCCGGAGAGACTTACCGTGCTGCCTCTTCCGCCACGGCAGGTTTCACGGGCGCTGTCACCGCTGCCCGCGCACTCTTTTTTGCCGGAGTCTTACTGGCCAGCTTCTTTTGGGCAGTCGATTTCCTTGCCGTCGCCAGCTTCTTCGCAGCAGCGAGTCCCTCGTTCGTAGCGGCCCCACGCGCCTATGCGATCAGGAATCCTGTACGGTCTTCACCGGCACCGGCAAGCCATGCCGGCACACGACCGCGGCCACTCCACGCGGCACCGGTCTTCGGGTCCCGATATTTCGGAGGCTGCGGGCCCCGCACGTAGTTGCCGGTGGCTGGCTTCTTAGCGAGAGCGGCCGGGTTTGGCGATCCGCCGTCAACGAGGAACCTGCTCCGGTTCTTCACGCTCGCGATCCACGCGGGCGCGCGACCATGACCGGTCCACGTAGCGCCGCTCGTCGGGTCACGATACTTCGCTGAGCTCACGCGCTGTTTCCCAACAGCACCTTCCCGACCCTTGCGGCCACGCTTCCCGCCACCCATGTGTGCCTCGATATCGGCCGTGGTGATGCCATGTTTCTCCATCAAGCCACGGATTTTTTCGAGGACGCCTGAAGACTGCTTCTGGATCAGCGTTTCCGCTTGCGTTTGCAGTTTTGCGATTTTTGCCTGTATGTTCTCGAGCGTAACCATTGCTTTCCCCTGTGGATGAATAGTGGCCGCACTATGCCACACGGTGGCTCGGATGTACCAGCGCGACCGATCGACGAAAAGGCTATTGTGAAGATTTCAATATCCATCCGGCCCGCAAGGCTGGGAGGGATACCGTACTCTTCTTCGTATTTCACTCGTCTTTTGCGTCCGACTCCAATGCATCTCGAACGGCGAGGCTGTATTCGAGCATTGCGATGGTACGATCCATTTCCTGAAGCAACATCCAGCTCAGAAAATTCATAAAATAGAAGGCCGGGATGATAAATACCAAGATTCGGATAAGATTTTCAGAGTGCGACCATAAGGTACTTGCCACGCCCACGAAAGTCGCAATAGCCGGAAACAGTCCCACTTTATCTATCGCACCGGCAAGCAACGCACCGCGCCTTTCGAACGAATTTCGCGCATGTTTGTACTGTGCCAGCTCAAAAGCCACGGCGTTGCGGTTGCAGGCCAGCAACATGTTTACCAGCGGCAAGTCTGTCTGAGAGTCGCCTTTGGCTGCAGAAAGCAACGATGAATAGGGAGCTTTCCGCAGCCGATTCAAAAAGGGTAGCGCTCCACCGATTCCGATAAACGATGCCGCTATCAAAAGCAACCCAAGCAAGGCACTGGCTGCAAAAAATGCGTCGCGGACAGTGTCCCTTTCGGTTATCCAGCTCAACAATACAAGCACGAGAAGTGCGGCGAGTATTGCGATCGCATGCTCCCTCAACGCGGTCGCGGCATTTTCGAACCACCGCTCCGCATCAGTCCTGTCCCCCTCGGGTCTTTTGCGCGTGGTCATCTTCGCCACGATCTCTCGTACTTCTGCGACATCCTCTTCCCGGACGAACGGATATTTGCCTCGTTCCACGAATACTCCTCTTTTGGTTCTCAACGGCCAGTCGTGACAAGACGGGGACTCCAACCGCCACTGCATGAATGTGCTCAATTCCCGGGAGCCTGTTCCACGTAGGTTGGGGAGACCTTATACCGCCCTCGTCGCGGCGACCAAAGCTGGCAAGAGAGCTATGCAGGCTCCGTTTGATAGCAGTCGAGCGGCTGTGACGAGGACGGCTCATACCGTTACATCGGCAAAAAGTGCCGGCGACTTTAGTGTGTTTGCCCCTATTGGCGGAGTAGACATTGATGACCATGCACCTTGCATGTCCCACTAAACGTCCCCGAGTCAGATAACCCACCTCCGTGCACTTCCCCACACCCGCTCACGTCCATCCCGTTGGCTCGCCCGTCATTGGCAGCGGCACTGCGCACCGGCCCGCAAACTCAGTCTCTTGAATGATGCTGAGCATTGATGCGCGCGCATTCAGAGCCGCACTCAACAACGTTGCGCAGCCGGACTTCTCGACGGGTTTCTTTGTCCCCACCGGGGCACAAGTTACGCGAGGTTTCGACTTCTCTGTCAAGGGGCAGATTGCCCCGGGCCTTAGAGTCACGGCCGGCTATACCTATTCCGACCCACAGGTGCCGAATTCGTTTAGCAGTCAAATTGCACGGCATACGGGGAACGTCTGGCTGTATTACGACCTACAGGGAGAGCGTTTCCACGGATTGGGGGGCGGTGTCGGGGTAACCGCCAGTAGCCGCGTGCAATACGTCGATACGACCGGTTTGCTGTCGCCTGCAGGCACCACTTTTACCGTACTCGGACAAGCGCAGACTGATATGACGCTTTGCCGCGCCCGACGATCTGCCAATCGGCGTTGTCACCTCGCTTTTCGGCGGATCATGCGTCGTGTGGCTGGTACGTACCGAGATGTATAGTTCGGCGACCTGTCCGCGCGGCGAAGTAGTGAAAGTCAAAAAGGGCAACTACGTACAGCCGTCAAGTCCCGCCTTGATAATGTCTGCAGGCAACTGTTTGCCGATGAAGACGATCCTGGTTTCCCGGATGTCATTGGGCGACCACGCCTTACCGAAATCGGCGCCGAAGATCATATGGACCCCCTGGAAGGCCAGGCGCCGGTCCAGTCCTGCGATATTTAACACGCCCTTATAGCGCAGCATCGACGCACCGTATATAGACACGATCGTGCCGAAGAATGCATCGAGCTTCTCCTGATCGAGAGGCGTCGTATTAGGAAGCCTTGAAGCCTCGGCCGTTGGCTGTTTAGTCACCACATTGACAATGCCCGTCGGATTCATCATCCCGGTGAGAACGGCGTCTGCCCCTTTGATGACCTCCACTTGCTCGACCGCGGCAATCGGCAAGCCGAGCGAATTCGCACCTTCCGACGGGGTCCTTTGATGACTCGCACCCCGCAACTTGAGGCCCCGTCCACTTTTATGCATCCTCTTGTCTGAGCCAAACAGTCATCAAAGAAGCGGCGCTAAAACTTCCGCTGACGTACGACGGCCGAGCCGCAACTCGGCCGCCCCTGGTTGACCTTCAGGCTTCGCTTTCAGCGAGCTTGTCCAACGAAGCGATCGCGCCTTCATTTGCCAGCAGCGCGCGCTTGCGGACATAGCGCATGATGCTGGTCGCGCCGTAACGGGACCCGCCCATGCCCGACTTCTTGAACGCGGTTTTCTCGCCGTCGAACATCATCACGCGCGGCAGTTCCGTGTCGTTGATGCTGACGCCACCCGCCTCCATCTTCGTCGCGAAGTCACCCGCAGTGTGCGTGTCCGGACCGAACACTGCGCCGCTCAGACCAAACATCGAGTCGTTCATCAAACGCTCGGCTTCGGCGTCGTCGTGAAAACGCATGACGGGCACGACCGGGCCGAACGTCTCTTCGGTCATCAGGGTCATCGTGTGGTCGACGTTCGTCACGATGGTCGGGTCGAGCCACACGGCGCCATTGCTCAGCTCGCTCTTGCCGCCGAGCACGATCGAAGCGCCCTTGCTCACGGCATCGTCAAGTTGGGCATCGATTGTCGCCGCCTGCTTTTCGAAGATCATCGGGCCGTAGTGACCGCCATCGCCGGCCGCGACGCTGCGCTTCAACGCAGCGGCCTGCCGGCTCAGCTCCGCGACCAGCGCGTCGTATAGCGAGTCATGCGCATACACCCGTTCGATCGCGTAGCATACCTGCCCTGAGTTATACAGTGCGCTGCGCAGAATGCAGGTCGCCGCGCGCTCGACATCGGAGCCTGCGAGCACAACTGCCGCGTCCTTGCCGCCCAGTTCGAGGAACGCCGGAATAAACGCTTGCGCCGCAGCCGCCGCGATCTTCTGGCCTGTCGGCACGCTGCCCGTGAACACCACGGCATCCGATTGCGTGACGATTGCCGCGCCCGTTTGCGCGCCGCCTGTCACGAGCGTGATGATATTCGCGAGTTCTGGCACCGCCGCGATAGTCCGGCGCAGCGGCTCAATGAAGCGCGGCGTCACTTCGCTCGGCTTGATGACGACAGCGGCGCCCGCGACCAGCGCGGGAATCGCATCGATGAACGACAAGACGAGCGGGAAATTCCACGGACTGATGACGCCGACCACCGGATAGGCTGCATACGTGACCTTGAACACGATGTCCGGATGCGCGTCAAGCTTGCGGAACGGCGTAGCGAGCACGTTCGGCGCGTGCTCGCAGAAACCGTGAATGAAGTGGATCACCGCCCCCAGTTCTTCCGCTGAAATACGGTGGCGCGCCGTATCGACGGAAAGCGCTGCGACTACGTCGGCACCATTCTTTTCAAGTTCGTCGGCCCAGGCGAGCAAGGCCTTCGTGCGATACGCGAGGCCGCCCTGCGCCCATGCGTGTTGTGCTTCGCGAGCAGCGGATACAGCGGCGCCGATGCGCGCTGCGTCCATGTCGTCGATCTGATAGTCGAGCTCGCCGGTGCGAGGGTTGCGAACTGCGATAGACGTCATCGTGTTTCCTTTCGTTGCGTGGTGTTGCCCGCGGAGGCGGGACATTCGGGCATCGCAGGTCATGTGACGAACACACGACCTGTTTGACGATGACCGATGCTAGCAACGCAAAAGAAACGCGAACATCATGCGCCGGGCGATCCTGCCGAATTCCTACATCAAAATGCGTCGCGCAAATCCAGGCTGCGCATCAGCGTTGTTCGGGCGTCGTCTTGTCCGCGATGTCACTGACGGCTTGTCGCGCGATTTCGCGCACGCGGTCTTTGCCGTTCTGCTCATCGGCGTCGCTCAACGTTGCCGGCCTGCGGTCGATCGGACTGGCGAGACGACGCGCGTCTTTCGGCGCAAAACCGAAGTAGTCGCGAAATGCCGCGGTAAAACTGGTCTGGTGCTGATACCCCACCGCGAGCGCCACCTGACCCACCGGCTGACGTTCGTCCACCAGTAGATGCAGCGCATGGTTCATCCGACAACGATGCCCGTAGTCGAAGATCGTCATGCCGTAGAGAAACTTGAACCCGCGTTTCAGCTTGGATGCGTTGGTGCCTACCACGCGCGCCAATTCGGGAATGGTAGGCGCGCGCCGCAAATCTTCCACGATCAATTCGCGCGCCTTCTCGATTAGACGCAGATCACGCGCCGAAAGCGTTTCGCCCGGTTTGTCGGCATTCAGATGCGCGAGCCACATCTCGATGCACGCACACAGAATCTCCGTGCACTTGCCTTCGAGATACAGCATCTGCCGCGCGCCACGGTACGGCGATGCAAGCAGCTGTTCAGCAATATGCAGCGCTTCGACGCTGAACGGCATCTGGCGGTTATAGATCTGGTCGAAGCCAACTGTGGCCAGTTCCGCGCGGATGCGATCCGCTTCGCCGCCGAGCGACCGCAGGAGCCGGTCGAAGTACCGCTGCGTGACATAGAGGCCGACTGACTGCCAAGGCCCTGGCCCACACGTGACCTGGTAGCGCACGTCCGCGCCTTGCCGGCATACCAGCAGATTGGGCGCGTTCACCTGCAGATTGCCGGTGTCGGAGAAGTCCACGCTCGCAGGGCCTGACAACGAGAAGTGAAATTCGACGAAGGACTCGGGCAGCACGCTCTCCGAGCGGCTATGCGCGTAATTACAGTCCGACACGACAATGAAGATTTCGTCGCGAATGCTCGCCATGCGCCACGCACCCTCTTGCGCATCGCCCGGTACCGGCACGATAGCGCCGTAGAGCCCGAATTCGGACACGCTGATGCAGTCCGGCCGGGTGCGCAGCGCGTCGAACGCTTCAGTGAGTCGCGATTGCGGCCCAGCAAGCGACGTGCGAAAAAGACCCAAGGGCGTTGCGGAAATCGTCGGCATATCGGGCTCCAAAGTCAGATAAGCAGGTGAGCTGACCCCGCGATTCAGCGAACAATCCAGGGAACGAGCCGACGAATCGCAGACCCCATCATTATTGACCCGCCAAAATAAGCCTGCCCTTAGTGACTCTCCCTAGCCGACAGCGCAAAGCGCCGACGCTGAAAATAAAAAACCGCTTTGCCTAGATCGACGCCCCGATAGCTCACGTGCCCTCGAATTGGCACAGGTATAAGTAGCCGATGCTGGCAACCCGCATGCGGCATCGGCCGCGACGAGCGATTACCCACGATTACCCAAGACTACCGACGAGATTTACCCCACGATGAGACATTACCTCTCCCGACTGCGCGCACGCGACGAACTCCTGACCGTGA
Source organism: Paraburkholderia sp. XV (assembly GCF_020177535.1). Classification (NCBI taxonomy): domain Bacteria; kingdom Pseudomonadati; phylum Pseudomonadota; class Betaproteobacteria; order Burkholderiales; family Burkholderiaceae; genus Paraburkholderia; species Paraburkholderia sp. XV. Next base: position 29,753 of record NZ_JAGUUD010000029.1, read on the forward strand.
CGCGCGAAGTCGATCCGCGCTACGAAGTGGCCGCTGTCGCGCGCCGCCTGCAGCAGGAAACCACGCGGCCCGTGCTGTTCGAGAACGTGCGCGGCAGCCGTCTGCCCGTCCTGCTGAACCTCTATACCGATCACGACCGGCTGCGCGAGATCATTCGCTGCGAAGAGGAAGAGACATTCTGCGCGCGCCTCACGCGCGAGATTACACTCGCGGCGGAACTCGACACGCCATTTGAACGCGTCGCGCCGCCCACGGACTGGATAACCGGCAAGCTCTCTGACCTGCCGATTCTCACACATCACGAGCGCGATGGTGCACCGTACATCACCGCAGGCGTGTTCCTCGCGAAAGACCCGGACAGCGGCCGCAGCAACCTGTCGTTCCATCGCTCAATGGTGGTGTCGGACGACGAACTGCGCATCCGACTCGGCAGCAGCCATGATCTCGCACAGTTCCAGTTGCGCGCGGAAGCGCGCGGCGAAGCCCTGGAAGCCGTGATCCTGCTCGGCGCCGATCCCGAAATTTTCATGAGCGCGTGTGTGTCGTTGCCGCCGGACGCCGACGAACTGAGGCTCGCCGCCACGATGCGCGGCGGCCCCATCGCCGTGCGCCCCGCTTTCACAGTCGGTCTCGACGTGCCGGCTTCGGCGGAGATCGTCATCGAAGGGCGCATTCTGCCGAACGTGAAACGACCGGAAGGCCCGTTCGGCGAGTTCATGGGTTACTACGTCGAGGTGGGCGATAACCACGTGTTCGAAGTCACGCACGTCGGCTGGCGTGAAGGCGCGGTCTACCAAGGGCTCATCTGTGGGTCCGACGAGGACCTGCGTCCGCTCGAAGCTGCCACCGCCGCGCGCATCTACAAGGCGATCACCGGCCAGGTGCGCGGCGTGCTCGACGTGAGTTGCCGACCTACGGTGATGAACACCATCATTAAGCTCGACAAGCAATACGAAGGGCACGCGCAGCATGCTCTGCTGGCCGCACTCGGCTCGCACCTCGACTACAACAAGCTCGTGGTCGTGGTCGACAAAGACGTCGATATCTACAACATGGACGAGGTGATGTGGGCGTTTCTCACACGTGGCCGCGCCGACACGCGCACGATGGTGGTTCACGACGTGCCGGGCTTCTATCGCGACCCGCATAAGGACCATTGGGGCCGCCTCGCGCTCGACGCAACGAAGCCGTGGGGACGCGAAGCCGAGTTCGAGCGCAAGTCGATTCCAGGCGTGCAGCAAATCGTACTCGACGACTATCTGCCGCATTTTTCGCGTTCAATGTCATGAGCACCGGCACTTCCGCTCTCCATGAAGAAGTGCGTGCGCAGGAAAAGCGCGTCGTCGTCGCGATCACCGGGGCGACCGGCGCGGTCTACGGCGTGCGGCTACTCGAAGCGCTGCGCGCATCGGGTGTCGTCACCCACCTGGTCGTCTCGCGCGCGGGCTGGATGACCCTCGCCGATGAAACCGGATTGGATCGCGCCGCGCTGCGCGACGCGGCAAACGTCTGTCACGATCAGAACGAAGTCGGCGCAAGCATCGCCAGCGGGTCGTTCCAGCACGACGGCATGGTGGTCGCGCCATGTTCCATGAAAACGCTGGCCGCGGTCGCGTATGGATTCGACGACAATCTCGTCGCACGCGCAGCGAGCGTCACGCTGAAAGAGCGGCGCAAGCTCGTGCTGCTGGCGCGCGAGACGCCTCTGACGCTCGCGCATCTGCGCAACATGACGCTCGTCACCGAGATGGGCGCCGTCGTCATGCCGCCGATGCCCGCGTTCTATGCGAAGCCGGACGGCATCGACGCGATGGTCGATTACACGGTGATGCGGGTGCTCGACCAGTTGGGCATCGCGTCGGACAAACCGTACGCGCGCTGGCAGGGACTCGCGGCGTCGCTCGCGGCACGCTGATCACATGCACAACGGGCTCGCAAGCGGGTGCCACAGATAAAAAGGCCCAGACATAGCGTTCTGGACCTTCTGCTTTATTGCCGGTAATCTCCGCGTTCCACCGTTCCACCGTTCCACCGTTCCGGCGCGGCGAACATGTCGCGCCGGAATGAGGTTAGGCGCTTGCAGCCACCGCCTTCGACTTCCTGCTGTTGCTACCGCGCTTCTTGCGCGCCGCCATCGAAAGTAGCGTGACCAGTACAAAGAGCGCCGTGACGAGCTTGAGATCGGAGGGCTGGAAGCCAATTGCGAGCACAACCGAGATCAACTGGAAGTAGATAATCGAACCGAGGATCGGCGCGAGCACCTGGCGCAGCATCGAACGGTTGCCCACCACCGCTTCACCGAGCAGCAGCGCGGCCAGGCCGTTCACGAGCACGCCAAAGCCCATGTTGACGTCGGCGAAACCCTGGTTCTGCGCGAGCATCGCACCACCGAGCGCGGCGAACAGATTCGCGAGACCTAGGCCCACCAGCGTATAGACCTTCACGTTGATGCCCTGTGCTTTGGCCATCGAAGGGCTGGAGCCGATGGCACGCATTGCGAGCCCGTGCTGCGTGCCGAGGAACCACAGCACGCCCACGCCAACCACCGTGTCGATCACGACCAGCATGACAATGCGCGGCAAGTAACCGCCGCCTGCATCGGGCAGCCACGAGAAAACGCTGGAGTACGCGAACAGCGCCGAATTCGGCTGACCCATCACGCGAATATTCACTGAATACAGCATCGACAACACCAGAATGCCGCACAGCAGTGTGTTGATCTTCGCCTTTTCGTGAATATAGCCCGTAAGCACCCCCGCGACGAAACCGGCGAGCGCACCGCCAAGCAGCGCCATGACCGGATCGAAGCCGATCATCAGCAGCTTCGCGCACACACATGCGCCGAATGGAAATGCGCCTTCGCCCGTCATGTCCGAGAAGTTCAGAATGCGGAACGGTATCATGATGGCCACGGCAATCAACGCATACGTCAACCCCTGCATCATGCCGACCGGCACCAGACCGATAAAACCACTGATCAGATTCATGCGTTCACCGTGTGTGCCATTGCTGGCTCTTCATTGAAGGTTGCCATGAGCTTTTCCATCGTAATGGCGCGCTTCGCGTCGCCCGTCAAATCGCCGACGATACGCCCGTCGCGCATCATCACGAGGCGGTTGCCATAGTCCAGCGCGTGCTGCATATTGTGCGTGACCATCAGCGTGGTGAGGCCAGCTTCGCGCACCACCTGTTCAGTGACGCGCATCACGATCGCGGCAGTGCGCGGATCGAGCGCCGCGGTGTGCTCGTCTAGCAGCAACAGTTGTGGACGCTGCAGCACCGCCATCAGCAACGAAAGCGCCTGACGCTGTCCGCCCGAGAGCAGCGAGGCCTTGGCCTTCATGCGTTTTTCCAGGCCCAGATCGAACGAGGCCATCCGCTCGCGGAACGCCTCCGATTGCACCCGCGTCAGACCTCGTCCAAATCCACGCTTGAGGCCACGCAGATTCGCGACCGCCAGATTTTCCTCGAGGCTAAGCGCCGTGGCCGTGCCAATCGACGGATCCTGGAACACGCGCGAGATGTACTTCGCGCGCTCATGTGTAGGCAGCGACGTGATCGCGGTGCCGTCGATGGTGATGACGCCCGAGTCGGGCATCACTTCGCCGGCCAGCATGTTCAGAAATGTAGATTTGCCGGCGCCGTTGCCGCCCACCACGACGGCGAAGTCACCCGCCTGTAACTTGAGCGACACGTCGGTCAGCGCGATCCGCTCGTCGACGGTGCCGGGATGGAAGGTCTTGCTTATCTGCTCCACCGACAGCATCGGTATGTGTTTCTCGCGCATGGTCATCACTTTGGCTGACGGATGGTCTTTCAGTCGATGAAGCATTTGCAGTCCTTGAACGACGCGGGCACGGTCAGGCCGATCTTCGTAAACTGGTTGCGGCTGATCTGGGTAACGTAATCCGCTTTGGCGGGGAGCATGACGGGCATCGCGCTGGTCTTGTCGCCCTTGAGTACGCGCACGGCCACGCGAGCCGCGTTCGCGCCGACCGACTGCAACGAGACGGCGTAGGAAGCCGTCGCCATGCCTTTCTTGATCGCCTCGGTTTCGGAACTGATCACGGGCACCTTCATGCGCTGCATGCTCGCCGCCACGGCGGGTATCGCTGATTGCACAAGATTCGAACCGGTGATGTACACGAAGCCGACGCCGTTGAGCATCTGTGCGCGCTGCGTGATGTCGTTCACGCTATCCACGCTGACCGGCTTGAATTCAAGGCCAGCGCGTTTCGCGGCGGCTTCGAGCGCGTGCGTCGTGACCACGTCGTTTGCTTCACCGGGGTTGTACAGCGTGCCGAACGACTTGACGCCCGGCAGCAGTTTCTTCGCGAAGGCCAGCACGGCGTCGAAGTCCTGCAGGTCGGACGAGCCGTTGAAGCGGTCGCTGCCGTGCTGCCAGTTCGGCGTGAGCCCGGCGGCGACCGGATCGGTCACTTCGGTGAAGACGAGCGGAATTGCCGGGTTGGCCACCGCCGAGCGTGCCACCTGCGAAACAGAGGTCGTGACGGTCAGGATCAGCGCCGGGTTCTTCGCGAGAATCTGCGAAAACATTTGCGGCATCAGCGCCTGCGTGAAGTTCGCGTCGCTGTACACATAATTGACGTTCTTGCCCTCTACGTAGCCCTCGTGCGCCATCTCGTCCTTGAAGCCCTGAATCGTCATGGCCAGCGAAGGGTGTGGCCCGAGATTGGCAATGCCGATCGTGGCGGGCGTGCCCGGCTGCGCGAGTGTCGAGCCCGGCGCGGCAAGCAGGCCGGACAGTGCTGCGATGCCCGCGATCGCAGCAAGGATGGCGCGCCGGGCAGCCGGCTGGCGACGGGCGGTGCTGATTGAACCCTTCATTGCAGATTTCCGTAGCTTAAGTGGGGTAGCGAATTTGTAGCATTGAAGCCGCGAGCGAATTTATTCCGGCTCTGGCTTATGCCGTTTCGCTAAAAGTTGGTCCGCTTTGCCTAGTTTTGCGCGCGAGTCAGCACAATCTGCGCGGCACGTTCGCCGCTCGCACAGGCGCCCGTCAACAGCGCCTGAGAGGTCCAGTCGCCGCAGTACACCACCGGCCGCGCTACGTTGCGCGCGGGGTCCTCCTGCCAGCGCCAGAACGCCTGCAGACGCGCGCCGTAGCCCGGCGCGAACACCGGCAGCTTGCGCGGAATCCACTGTGTCACAACCGCGCTCACATGGCGGTCGAAATCCGGAATGCGCGCGCGCAGTTCGTCGCGCAGCAGTACGTCGAGGTTGCCCGTCAAGCCGCGGCGCTCGGCTTCGTAGGCAGCTTCCGGCGTCAGTTGGCAATAAATTTGCGTGAGCGGGCGACCGCCCGCGGGCGACGCCGGCAACTGCTGGAACGTCGAAATGCGGCTGGGCGATCCCCGCGGCGCGAACTGCATCAGCGGCGCAAGCGGCTTCGAAAAGCCGTAATGGACGACGCCGAGCGTGTTGTACCGCACCGCCTCGAGCATCTCGCGCTCTTCGCGCTGCGGGTTGCGGATCAGCGCGCCCGCAAGCGAGCCCTCGGTTGCGCACACCACGTGGTCGGCGCCCAGCACCGTCCCGTCACGCAGCGTCACGGCGAACCGCTGTCCCCGTGCGCTCGCTCCCCCGGAAGCGGCCGTCGCGTCACCGCGGCCTGGCGCGCTGAGATCCTGCACTGCCTCGATCGAGATGACGGCCGCGTTCGTCCGCACATCCAGCTGCGCCGCGAGTGCCTGGCATACGCCGCCCATGCCGCCTCTGAGTGTGTAGACCGTGTCTTCGCCGATCAGATGCGGCACGGTACTCCGATAGAACAGCGCGGACAGCGTTTCCGGGTTGAAGCTGCGGGTGGAGCGAAACACCGGCTCGACCATGTTGGAAAGCGCCTGCGGTCCGATTGCGTCGCGCACGTATTGCGCAAGCGTCTGTAGATCGGCGGCCGGGTCAACGGGCATGGCGCTCATCGCCCAGTCCGGGTCGACGCGGCTGCGCTGCGCGCGCATCCTGAGCGCGTGCCCGACAAGCGCGACGCGCTCCAGCAAAGGTAGACCGGGCGTACCCAGCGAACGCACCGAAGGCATTAGCTCAATCGTATGGCTGCCGCCAGCCGAGACGCATTGCGCCGTCAGGTGGCGCAGCGGAATCAGCATGTCCTGAAGCGCCAGATCCGCGATCAACCGGTTGAATGCGCGTCCGAACGGATACACAAGACGCGCGCCGCTATTGAACGCAATATCGCCGACACGCCGGTCGCCCATGCGTCCGCCGACTACCTCGTTCGCCTCCAGCACGGTTACGCGCAGACCCGCGCGATCCAGGCGGTAAGCCGCAGTCAAGCCGGCGATGCCCGCACCAACGACGATCGCGCTGCCCCGCGCGCCGCGCGGCACGGTCCCGGCGCGCGACGCATGCTGATGCGCCGGCGCGGGCGGGCGTGTCGCACTCGGGTCCGACCCAAGTGTTTGAATTGCTTTCATGAGCCGAAAAAAAGTATGGGGGTTTACACAATCCGTATGAAGGGCATCGGCCGACTCACGCACCGCAACACCTCACGCGAGCGGCTTGCCGACCGAACGCGGCACGCGCAATTCGATCAGCCTGACGCCCGGCGCGGCCAGTGCGGCGTCGAGCGCGGGCGCGAACGCGGCCGTCTCGTCGACCGCCCAGCTCTTCACGCCGAATGCGCCCGCGAACGCGGCGAAATCGATGTTGCCGAGTTCGGTGCCCGCCGTGCGCCCGAAAAGCCGCCGCTGCGCGGCGTCGATGGCCCCGTACGCGCGGTTGTTCACGACCAGCACGAGCAGCGAGACGCCGAGCCGCACAGCCGTTTCCAGCTCTTCCGCGTGCATCATCAGGCAGCCGTCGCCGGCTATCGCGACAATCTGACGTCCGGGCTCCAGCACGAGCGCCGCGCCGATCGCGGCAGCAAGCCCGTAGCCCATCGCACCACTTTTCGGACCCAACTGGGTTCCCGGACGGTGGTGCGTTAGATAGCGTTGCGGCCAGATCGCATATGAGCCCGCGCCTGAAGTCACGACAGCGTTGTCAGCAAGCGCGGCGTCGAGCGTTGCATACACGGCGCGCAGATCGAGCTGGCCTTCGCAGTATCCGCTCGCGATATGCGCAAGCCGCTCTGCGCGCAACGTGCGCATCCACTCGTGACGGGCGTCGAACGCGTGCGAGTCGCACCACGGGACCACGTCCTCGCTCGCTTCCCGCCAGGAGTCGACTGCCGCGTTGCATTCCGCCAGCATCGCGATATCTGCCTGATAGACGGCGTTCAACTCACCCGCGTCGGCGTGTATATGGACGAGGCGCTGGGCGTGACCGCGCTGCTGAGCATCGGGTGCGATCAGCGCATAACCCTTGAAACCCTCGCCCAGTGTGTTCAGTTCACCGAGACGACCGTTCAGCACAATCAGCAGATCGGCTTCGCTCACGCGTTGCGCGAGCTGCGGGTCGATCCCGATGCCGATCTCGCCGACAAACACGGCGTCGTCATGATCCAGCAGATCCCGGCGCCGGTACGTTGTCGCGACCGGCACGAGATGCTGGCAGGCGAGTCTCGCGAGCGTTTTCAGCGATTCGGGCTGCCAGCCCGTTCCGCCCGCGATCATCAACGGACGCTGCGCCGTTTGCAGCATGGCGCGCAAACGCTCCATGTCGCCGCGCGCAATTGACGGCGCGAGCAATTGCGGCCTTGGCGGAATGACGGGCTTCGCGTGAGCGTGTGCCACGTCCTCCGGCAAAACCAGCACCACGGGTCCGCGCCGCCCGCTCATCGCCACATGCCACGCACGGGCGAACATCTCGCCGATGCGCTCGGGTGCGTCGATCAGACCCACCCATTTGGCAAGCGGACCGAACACGCGCTGGAAGTCGTCCGGATTGAGCATCGCCTCACGGCCGGAGATTGCCTGGCTCCCCTGCCCGACGATCAGGATCATCGGCGCACTATCCGTGTACGCCGTATGGACGGCCAGCGTGGTGTTCAACGCGCCGGGCGCGCGAGCGGCAAGACAGATGCCAGGCTGGTCGCGCAGTTGCCCGATCGCCTGGGCAGCGTAGGCCATGCCGGCCTCGTGGCGGAAACTCGCCAGCGCGATATGCGGCATGTGGAGGGCGAGTGCATCGACGATTTCGAGAATGCCTTCCCCGGGAATGAAGGTGACGGCGGGCACGCCGTAGGCGCCGAGCACTTCGGCGACGATCCGGGCACCGCTCACCCGGTCGGCATGACCGCCGGCTACGTGTCCTGACTGGCACGTGTCTGGGGGCTGCGATGAAGGCTGCACTGAACCTGTTGCCTGCTCACGACTCATGTGAATTGCGACTCCTCTGGCGGGACACGGTTCGCCGCGTCCTTGAACGCGACGAGCGCGGGGCCTCGTTTCATGTCTACTTCATTCGCGTCTGCTTCGGCGCAAGCCCGGCGCGACCGGGCCGCCCACGTTTCATCACCATTAGAACCGGTGAAAAATGCCCGCAGTAATTGCCACCTGCCGTTTGGTCGAAGACGCACCGCCCGAACCGCTGGCATATTCGATATTAGCGTGCTGTGCATCGCCGGCTGCCAGCTGGAATATGCCGTCCAGGTAGAGCGCCGTGCGCTTGGACAGGAAGTAGTTGTTGATGAGCGAAAACTGGTGGTATTGCGGTTTGAAGTCGGTCGGTTGGATCGTGCCGGTGGTGTACACGTAGTCGAACGCGGCCTGATAGTCGGGCGCGAAGAAGTGACTCACATTGGCCTCGATGTTGGTGTAGCTCGCGCGGCCATGCGTGAGACCCAGTTGCGCGACGCCAAGATCATCATAACGGCTATGCGTGACGACAAGGCTCGCAAACGTCGTCTTCGTGAACGCATACTGGCCGCCCGCCCCGTAGATTTCCATACTGGACGGCGAGATCGCATACGAAAACGTCGGCGATTTGGCCGAAATCGACGCGAACAACGAGGTGTTCCACAGGCCTTCGCTCGAGGCCGATGCGGGGTGATTCATCCGCATGTAGGCCGCGGAGAGCTTCACAGGGCCTTGCGCGTAATTCACGCCTGCGCCGATCGCGCTCTGATTGCCGAAACTCCCGGCCACGCCGCCGAAGCTGTACATCAAGCCCGCCTGCAAGCCCCGATACGACGGCGACACATACTTCACCGCGTTATTGGTGCGGAACTGGTAGTTGAAGTTGTTGTTATCGCCGATAGTCGCCGTGTAGCCGTTCCACATCAGCGGCGACGAATACTGCGCGAGCCAGTCCTGCGTCAGATCGTACTGGCGGCCGAAGGTCAAGGAGCCAAAGCGATCGTCGGTCAAACCTACGTATGCCTGACGGCCAAATTCGCGGCCCCCTTGCGCCGCCGAGCCGGTGTTCGGGTTGAAACCGCCTTCGAGCACGAAGATCGTCTTCGTGCCGCCACCGAGGTCCTCGACGCCCCGGACGCCCCAACGGCTCGGACCGTTCGCCGTGCCGATCGATGCGCCCTTCAGCGAGTTGTTGGAGTAGATCAGGCCCGACATCACCACGCCATACAGCGTGACGCTGGAACTCGGCGCGCTCTGCGCGTGGGCGGTAGCCGCAAGGGAGAGGAGCAGCGCCGTAGTACAGATACGTTTCATCTCGAAGGTCCGTGGAGGGATCGATGGTTTGTGGGAAGTTCTGCTTCGTAGGATGTTGGGCACGTCCGTAACGCAACGCGCTTGCCACAGCGAAGACTAGAAAGGGCACAAACCAGTGACAACGCCCTCAAAATAGTTAGACCCGTTTTCCTTCAATTCTGAATCGCTTCACTAGAGCGCGACGCCTTACTCTGTTGTTCGCGCGCGCCGTGGCGAGCCGTTGCCATTCTTTGCAGGCCGGCACTCCGGCGGCCTGGCTCATTCAATAACATGGACTCCCCTGCAAAGGGACTTCGCCAGCGGCTTCAATTATTAGGCATTCGGAACTGTTTATTTTGACGCCGTGGGCCGAACGGAACGGCTCGATCAGAATGAGTTCGTTTCGACGGTGCGAAGACATCGCCGGTTGTCCCTCCCCACTCTCACATTGTCTTTCTATCAAGCAAATACGTTATGAAACTGCTCAGCGAGTGTGTTCAACGGTTCGGCAAACGCCGTGGCATGGCAACCGCGTTGTTGTCGATGGCACTCGGCCTTGGCACCATCCTGCCCACCGCCACACATGCACAAACCGTCTCCCCCGCACCCATTGTTGTGGGTATCGCCAACTTCGGCCCGCACCCGGCGCTGTCGCGCACCATTCAGGGCTTCAAGGACGAAATGCAAGCTCATGGCTACGTGGAAAATAAAACTGTGCGCTACGTTTACAGCGACGCGAACTTCACGCCGAGCCTTATTCCTCAGACCCTCGCGCAGATCGTCGCGCAGCACCCTTCCGTGATCCTGACCATCACGACGCCGGTTGCGCAGGCCGCCGTGCGCAACGTTAGCGACACGGGTACGCCGCTGGTGTTCTCGCAGGTGACGGACCCGGTGAAGGCAGGCATCGTGCCCGACTGGCAGCACGGCAGCGCCCGCATCAACGGCACCTCGAGCGTCACCGACTACAATGCCGTGCTCGATTTCGCGAAAAAGGTCTTTCCTATGGCGAAGAAATTTGGCGTGCTGTACAACTCCGGCGAAGTCAACGATGTCGCCGCCATTGCGAGTCTGAAGGAGGCTGCGGCAAAGGCAGGCCTCGATATGGTCGCGACCTCGGCGGATTCCTCCGTCGACGTGCCGCAACGCGCCGGCACGCTGCAAGGCATCGACTTCTTCTATGCGATCGGCTCCAGCCTGGTCCAGTCTTCGTTGCCAGCGGTCGCCTCGGTCACCGACCATATGCATGTGCCGATTCTCAGCGCCGAGCATGAACTGATCCGCAAGGGCGACATTATTGCCGTCGCCTATGCGCCGTCCTATGAATCGCAAGGGGCACACGCCGCGGATATGGCGCTGCAAATGATCAAGGGCGTCAAGCCGTCGGCGATGCCCGTATATCGCGCTGTGCCCGCCGACTACAAGGCTTTGATCAACCGCCGAAAGATGGCCGCGCTCAATCTGCCGATTCCCGCCGCGCTCGACGCGTGCAACTGCTTCGTCAACTGATTCATGACACTCCACTCGCTTCCCGACAACCAGGCCGCGAGCGACGCGCGCGAGCTCCGCCCGCGTCGTCGCACGATTCACGGCGTAAGCATCGGCATCCTGATGCTCGACACCGGCTTTCAGCGCTTGCCCGGCGACATCGGCCACGGCGCGACTTGGTCCTTTCCCGTTCAATACGGCCTTGTAACGGGGGTCACTGGCCCGCAAGTCATGGCGGCCACAAGCGGCGAAGAGAAGGCGGCTGTGCCTCTCATCGAACGCTTCGTCGAAGCTGCGCTGCAGCTCGTCGATCTCGGCGTGGACGGCATCACGACGAGTTGCGGCTTTCTCGTGGCCTTCCAGCAGGCGTTGACTGAACGCTGCGCCGTGCCAGTCGCTACCTCCGCGCTGCTGCAGATTCCGTCGGTCGCCATGCTGTTGCCGAAGCGGCAGCGCGTGGGCGTCCTCACCGCGCGCGCCGCTTCGCTGACGCCTCGACATCTGCTTGCCGCGAACGCGCCGACCGATCTGCCGGTGGCTGGTTTGCGCGAAGACAGCCAGTTCTTTCGCAACAATCTGGAGAATGCGCCGACGGTGAACTTCGACGAACAGGCCGCCGACCTGCTCGAATGCGCGGAGCGTTTGTTGTCCGCGCATCCGGAAACCGGCGCGATCATCAGCGAATGCAGCAACTTCGCGCCTTACTCTGCGTTGATCAGCGAACGGTTCGGCGTGCCGGTGTTCGATATCGTGACGATGGTCGAATGGTTTCAGGCGGGGTTGCGGCCCAAGCGCTTTCAGGCCTCGTCTCAGGCAGCCTTGTAGGCAACGAACTTCGAAAAGAAGTCAGCCGTGCGAGCGAGGACTCGCACGGCCTTCACGGCGGATCTCGAATCTGCCGGTTCTACAACATTGATCTCAAGCTCACGGTAGCGTCGGCGAGCAAGGCAGGATCAAGCGGCTTGGCGGACGCGATGAGCCGCTTCGCAGCGGCCATCTCACGACCAGCATTGATTGCTACGACCCCGCGCAAGCGCTGCGTTTCGTCGAACGCGAACAGGCAGAACGGACCCTGTTGCGCATCGCCACGCCCGATCACCGTGTGCAACGCCTCAATCGTGCCGAGCGTCTGGATATTGCAATCGAACTGATCGGACCACAGCCACGGCCACTCCGCGTACTCCTGCGTGTCGCCAAGCATGTTGGCCGCCGCAACCACAGGTTGATTCTCTGCGACCTGCCACGATTCGATGCGAACGTGCCGCCCGAGCAACGGGTTGAAATGCATCGTCACTTCGCCGGCAGCGAAAATATGCGGGTCGGACGTGCGGCATTGCGTGTCCACAACGATGCCGCTTTTCACTTCAAGTCCCGCGTCGCCCGCGAGTTCGACATTCGGCAGCACGCCGATACCCACCACGACGAGATCGGCCGTAAGCGTGCCACGATCCGTTTCGATCAACGCCCGGCCATTCTCGTAGCCGATGGCTACCGGCGTCTCGCCCAGTCGCAGCACCACGCCGCACCGCGTATGAAGTTGCGCGACGAAGCGCGACGCCGCCTGCGGCAGCGACCGTTGCAGCAGCACAGGCGCCGGTTCGATTACCGTCGCCTCGCAGCCTGCTTGCCTCACGGCGGCGGCCACTTCGAGCCCGATAAAGCCGCCGCCGAGGATGGCAACCCGTCTGCCGGGCGCGAGCGCGGCGCGCAACGCCAGTGAGTCGGCCAGCGTCCGTACGTAGTACAGCGCAATTCGCTCATCCACTGTGCCCGAAAACTCACGCACGCGCGAGCCGGTTGCGAGCAGCAATCTGTCGTAGCCGAGCGCGCTACCGTCGGACAGTCGCACTGCGTTGCGAACCCGGTCAATCGACTCGACGGTCGTGGACAGCCGCAACTCGATATCCTGCGCGGCGTACCAGTCCGGCTCGCGAACGAACGCCTTCTGCTCGCCTCCTTCCACGATCAGCGCGTCTTTCGACAGCACAGGGCGATCATAGGGCGCATGCGGCTCCGCGCCGATCATCACGATGCGCGCGCCGGGATCGCGCTCGCGCAGCGTTTGCGCGGCGCGCCGCGCGGCATGTCCCGCCCCGACAATCACATGCCGCTCAGTCGACATGAACTTCCACCCGCGAATCGACGATACGGATCGGGAACGCGCGCACCGGTTCCGTGACCGGTGCGCAGCGCGGCGCGCCTGAACGAATGTCGATGAGCCCCTGATGCAGCGGACATTCGACGCAACCGTCTTCCACGTAGCCGTCCGACAGCCGCGCATGACCATGCGAACACAGATCGTTCAGCGCGAACACTTCGTCGCCGAGCCTGAATATCGCGATCTGCCGGTTGCCGGCCACGACCGCCGCCGGCTCGCCTTCGGTGAAATCGTCGAGGGTGCCGATGGCCTGCCAGTTCTCGAGTGCCTGTTCCATATTCGCTCCTTCAAATCGGCGTAGCGAGCAGCGTCTGCACGCGCGACGTGTCGTAGACCACGCGCTTGCTCTGATAGCGCAAACCTTCCGGCGTACGCACGACGCGGTCGTAATACTTGCCTGCCTGATACACGTCGGTTTCGCCGTTAGAGCGCGTTTGCACCACCACGTAGCTACTTTCCGTTTCGATCACGCCGTCCTTCTCGCTCATCACCGTCAGGCCTGATGTCATATGACGGTACGTGTGTTCCTCAAAAATATTCGCGTTGCGCAGCGACACCACGCGGTCGCGCAGCATGCGCTGGTTCGTGCAGTGAATGATGCCAATAGGCAAACCCATGTCAGCGTTTTCCTTCGGTACGATCTCGTACGTGCAGTCTTCGGTGAACAACGTGGGCCATGCTTCCAGCCGGTCGTTGTCCAGATTGCTGATGTACTGGCTCTGCAGCATATGCAACTCGAACCACAGTTTCATCGCTTCCATGTGCGTCCTCTGCTCAATAGCCCATCAATTTCTGATACCCGACCCAGAAGCGGCGGATCAGACTTTCAGTGATCACCGTGTCCTGCTGCTCCGGGTTGCCGCGCGACATTTCGATCACCGAAGTCGCATCGCCGTCGCGGATCGTGCCGCGTTGAACGAGTTCAGTCGCCTCGGTATCTTCCATGGAGATATACCCCGCCGGTCCCACCAAATTTGCCTGCTTGATGCGCAGCGCCCGCAGTTCCGGCGTGTCGTCCGCGTAGCCGAAAAAGTGGAAAATCAGCTCGAAATTGTTCGGGCCTTTCGGCAACAACTGGCGCGCCACCAGCGTGTTGTGGATCTGCTGGATCACGAGCTGTGGGAAGATCGGCTGGATATGGTTGGTGGTGTCTTCTTCGTACTCGGAAATATGACCAAGCACCGTGTCGTCTTCGAGCGAGAAGCCTTCGTCCATGGAACGGATGTTCTGCTGCTTGTAAGCCGCCGAGGTGTCCTCGCCCGTCTTGGTGACCGTGATGATGCTATGCAGGCCGTGTGTCGCGTCCGGAATGGAACGCGCTTTCATGCCGACACGGAAGATGTTGAAGGTCGTATGGAACAGATGAAGCATGCTCGCGTGATACGGGTCTTTCACGTTCTCGAAGTACAGCTTCCAGTTCGACTTCGAATACTGACGCGTGCAGCCGAGGTATTCGATCGGCTTGTGAAAGATGCGATCGATCCACGGCCGCATTTCCGCGCCGAGATACTCGGGCAATGGCGCGACTTCGTCGCTGAACGTCGCGAACACAACACCGCGATAACTGTCCACACGCAGCTTGCGCAGGCTGTGGTTCTTAGGATCGAAGTCGGCCGGCATCCCGCTCATGCCTTTCTGCCCGCGGCGGAACGGCACGCCCAGCAAGTTGCCGCTGTTATCGAAGCTCCACTGGTGGTACACGCAGGTATGCGAGGTGGCGTTGCCGCGCGCCTGGCGGCACACCGACGCGCCACGGTGCGCGCAGCGATTCACCCACGCCGAGAGCGAGCCATCGTCGCCGCGCGTGACGACAACCGGCGTGTCGCCCACGAAGGTGCTCTTGAAGTCGCCCGCATTCGGAATCTCCGCTTCGAGTGCGACGAAATTCCACGTCGGGCCGCGATAAATCCGTTCCTGCTCGCGCTCGTACACCGCTTGCGAGCTGAATACCTTGTACGGTACGCGCGAGCCGTCGTCGTGTGGAAACACGACATGATCGGACTCCATGTCCTTGACTATACGAACGGGCGTTTCGGCTATTTCCATGCTGATGACTCCGCTAGATTGCTGGGTGCTGCCTGTATGAGGGAACCGCCGTTGGCAGACTTGCTTTTTTGACGTCTGTTGAATTATTTTTGGAGATCCAAAATGGCGGGGCTATCCGCTTCTGGCAGTTGCCTGGTGAACTGTCCGATTCAGGCAGCTTTTTGAACGAAGTCCGTTTCGCGCAGCACGAGGTCTCTTATCTTTTCGTCATGAGCCGTACCGACTTCCGCCCCCATGCGCTCCGAGACCATCGCCTGTTCGAGTCGAAAGACCTGGACGAGACGCGCGAACTGATCTCCCGCGTGATGCAGCCGCATTCGCTCGTGCCGTTCGGCGACGGCGGCGGCCATTCCCACATGGATTTCGTGAAGCTCGGCCGGCTTGGCATTGGTACGATCGGCTTCGGCAGCGGCATGCAGGTAGATGTCGAAGCGGTGGACGGCTATTACCTGCTGATGTTCTGCGTGTCCGGCTATGCAGAGGTCAAGGCCTCCGGCCACACCATTCATGTCGACGACAGGCAGGGCGTGATCCGCGCGCCTGGTGAGCCGTTCAGCGCGAAACTTTCGCCACAATGCGAGCAGCTCGTGCTGCGCATCGATCCCCTCGCGCTACCGGCAGACGTCGCGCTCGGTACCGAACGCAACGGCGCACTGATGCATTTTGCGAGCGGCGCGATGCGCGCCTGGCAAGAGCAGTTGAAGCTGATTGCCAGTTCGCCGGATCTGCTGGCCAGTGCGTGCGGCAACGCCCACGTAGGCGAACATGTCGAATCGCTGCTGGTCAATCTGCTCGCGGCGGGCTCCACCGAGTGGGACGCCTCGTTTTCATCCTCGCCGCGTAAAACGGCAACGCCCGGCTTCGTGCGCCGCGCGGAAGACCTAATGATCGCTAGCCTCGGCTCGCCGATGCAACTGGCCGATCTCGCCGAAGCGGTCGGCGTGCCGGTACGCACGCTATGCGACGGCTTCATGCGATTTCGCCAGACCAGCCCGATGCAGTATCTGCGGCAGGTCCGGTTGGAGCGCGCGCGAGAGACCATTCTGGCGACGTCGGCGGAAGTACGGATTGCGCACATTGCACTGGACTGTGGCTTCACCCACTTCGGCCGCTTCGCGCAGAGTTACAAGGAACGCTTCGGCGAGTCGCCTTCGCAGACTGGGCGGCTGAGGTAGTCGGTTGGGTCAGTCGACAGGGTTAGTCGGTGCCCCTGGTGCGCTCCGAGCCGCGCAACTGCCGCGCGTCTTTCGGCGCGAAGCCGTAAAAGTCGCGGAACGAGGTCGTAAAGCTCGTTTGATGCTGGTATCCAACCGCCGCCGCCACCTGCCCCACCGATTGCCGTTCGTCCACCAGCAATCGCAGCGCCTCCTGCATGCGACCGCGCAGGCTGTACTCAAAGACCGTCACGCCATGCAGCAACTTGAATGCGCGCTTGAGCTTCGACGCGTTGGTGCCCACCGCGCGCGCAAGATCGGGAATGGTCATGTTCTTCTGCAAGTCCGCGTCGATCAGCGTGCGAGCACGTTCCATTAGCATCAGGTCGCGCGAGGACAGGATCACATCCTGCGCGCCGTCGCGCAAACTGTCGATCCATGCGCCCACGCTTGCGTACAGGATCTCCGTGCATTTCGCCTCGACGAACAGCAGGTCGCGCACACCTTCATGCGGGCTGGCGAGTAGTTGTTCAATGGCTTGCACCGCGTCCAACGCGAGGCGCATCTGGACGTTATAGAGTTCGTCGTCCTTAACGGCGGCGAGGCGCGCGCGTATCGTTTCGCCTTCCACGCCGAGTGCCTCTATGAGCCGCGCGAAATAGCGCGACGACACGTACAGGCCCAGCGCGCGACGCGGCCCTTGCGGACAGGTGATCTGATAGCGCAGCCCCGCGCCCTGGTAGCAGAGAATGAAGTTTGGCGCCCCGACCTGCACGGAGTCGCCATCCTGGCCGCCACCCACGCCGACGCTGGCGGGACCGGTCACGAGGTAGTGGAACTCGACGAAACCTTCGGGCGGCACGCTTTCCGTGCGGGCGCACGCGTAGTCACACTCGGACACCGCTACGAAAATCTCGTCCCGAATCGAGATCATCTTCCACGTGCCTTCGTCGACGTCGCCCGGCACCTCAACGCTGCGGCCGTACAGCCCCATGGCAGGGGCGCGGACGCAGCGCGGATCGTCGTGCAGGCGGCGGTATGCTTCGGTGAGCGATGCACCTGGTTGCGCCAGCGCGGTACGAAACAGCCCGCAGCGCGCGTCGTCGCCCGGCTCGCTCGTCGGCTGCTTAGGCCTGGCGGCGGCCGAAAGAGCAGGCAACGGGGGAAGTCGGTCCATGAGAGCGGCAGCGCGGTCGCAACGTTGTACAGGATTTCGCCGATTCTAGCGAGCCCACCCGCGCCGCCAATAATCGCATGGCGCCCGTGCAACAGCGCCTGCGGTTCCACATCTGAAAAAGAGCGGATTGCCTACGTTATGCACCCGATTGCCTGGCCTGCTGCACGCGCGTAGGCGTCACCGCCCGTCCGCAGTGCCTCAGCGCAAACCGTAGGCGTTTGCGGCGAGGTGTTCGCTGACATATCCGAGTCGCACATCTCGCGCGACCTTTTCCCGCTCGCGCTCGTGCGCGGCGCCGATACCCGCGCCGCCTGGCAAGTCCAGACACAGGCGCCGCCCGCGCGGCACGGTTTGCAGTCCCATCGCGGCCATCGGCGTGCCGTCGTCGAGCGTGACCGCGCCGGGCGCGCCGGGACCTCCGCCGTCGCGGCCACGTGCCGCGTGGACGATGCGGTCGTACATGCCGAAGAACTGGAACGGCGCGCCATCCACGCTGGCGATTTCAAGGCGTTGGCCGAGCCCGCCGCGCCAGCGTCCAGGGCCGCCGCTATCGGGCCGCAATTCCTTGCGCCAGATCACGACCGGACACATGGATTCGACGATCTCGCAGGCAATCGCCCGCACGCCGCTCGGAAACGCGGTGCCCGACATGCCGTCGTCGCCGGCGCGGGCGCCCGAACCGCCACTATTGAAAAAGAGCGTCTCGAACGCGCGCGGCTGATCCAGCGCGGCCGCATCCGGTAACGCCTCGCCTGCCGCCATCCACGCCGCCGCGCCGCCGCGGAGTTGCGCGCCCCATACGCACGACGCGCCTTCGGCTGGCACGCGTTCAGGCAGCACGCCCGCCAACGCACCGAATACGACGTCCGGCAGGAACTGCCCGATGATGTGACGCGCGCACACCGGCCACGGACGCTGCACGTTGAGGATCGAACCTTCCGGTGCGTTGATGTCGAGCGGCTCCAGTGAGCCCGCGTTGTTCGGCACCTCCGGCGCGACCGCCGCGCGTACACCGAACGCTGCATACGCGCGCGTATAGTTCAGCACGACGTTGATGCCGCGATGGCTGGTGGGGGAAGTTCCGGCGAAATCGACGCCGACCCGACCGTTGCGCACCTCGAGTGTCGCGACGAGATCGACCGGTGTGTCAAATCCGTCGATCCGCATCGCGTACGGATAACGCCCTTCCGGCAGCTTTGCGATAGCCTGCTGCATTGCTGCGCGCGAACAGTCGATTATCGCGTCGGACACGTGAACCATGTCAGTCTGGCCGAACTCGTCGAGCATCGCCACGAGGCGCGCTGCGCTCGCCTCGTTGGCACTGACATACGAGAGGATGTCGCCTTCTACTTCGTCAGGCGTGCGCACGTTCGCGCGAATGATCTCGATCAGGTCGCTGTTGATGACGCCCGCGCGGGCTAGCGGTAGACGTGGAATGCACAGCCCCTCCTCGAAAACCGAGCGGCCGTCCGGCCCTTGTCCGATCCCGCCGATATCGACCTGATGGCACGTGCACGCGAAAAAGCCGATGACGTGTTCGCCGCGAAATACCGGCGAGACGACTGTCACGTCATGCAAGTGACCCGATGCGAGCCACGGATCGTTGGTGATGAAATGGTCGCCGGGACGCATCGTGTCGACCGGAAACACCTGCACGAAATGGCCGACGGCAGCCGCCATCGAATTGACGTGGCCCGGCGTGCCGGTGACCGCCTGCGCGACCAGACGCGCGCGCGAGTCGAATACGCCGGCGGACAGGTCGCCGGCTTCGCGCACGGTCGGGCTGAACGCGGTGCGCATCAGCAGCCGCGCCTGCTCTTCGACGACAGCGATGAGCCGGTTCCAGATCACTTGCAAACGGATAGGGTCGAGCATGTCCTGCCCGATGTCGCGCGGTGCGTTCATACGCTTTCCTTCACGGTGGCTTGGCGTTCGAGCAACAGATGGCCGGTCGCATCGACGCGTGCGCTGAAATTGGGCGGTACGCTCACTGTCGTCTCGCGATCAACGATAACGGCTGGGCCGCGCACAAACGCGCCCCGCGCGAGGTCGTCGCGACGATAGAAGCGCGAGGCGACACGCTCGCGCAGCGACTGGTCGAGCACGAGGCGTTCAGCGGTGGGAGTGGGTTCGGTTGCGGCTGTGGCGCTCGATGCATCGCGCGTTCGCTTCGCACTTGCGTGACTGGGCAATGCTGTGCGGCGCGGCGCGCTGAGGCGCATGCTCCAGCCGAGCATTTCAATCGGCGCGCGCGGCACAAGCCGCCCGAAGCGAGCCAGATACGCTGCTTCAAACCGTTCGCGCAACAACGCATGTGCACCGGCGTCGAGCCGCGCGGCGCCCAGCGCGACCTGCAATTCATGACCCTGACCGCGATATCGCATCGATACGGTGACTTTGGCGCTGCACATGCGAACTGGCACGACCTTGCCGACGATCGTCGCGGCCTCTGCTTCTAGCGTATCGAGCAGCGCATTGATCGCAGCGACGTCGACCTGTGTGAGCGGCTCGATACGGCTCCGGACAGCGTCGAACGCCACCGGTGCGAGCAGAAAGCCAAACGCGGAACCGACGCCCGCCGCAGTGGGAATCACCACACGACCAATACCCAGTTTGTCCGCTAGCCGCGCCGCATGGAGCGGCGCCGAGCCGCCGAACGCAATCAATGTGCGGCCCGCGACCGACTTGCCGAGTTCGATCGCATGTTCGCGCGCCGCGCAGGCCATGGCCTCGTCGGCGATTTCGCTGACGGCGTAGGCAGCGGCATCCGCGTCGACGTTGAGTGGCCCGGCGATGTCCGCCTCCAGCGCACGGCGCGCGGCATCCTGATCGAGCGCGAGCGTGCCGGCGGCGAACCAGGCGGGATCGAGCCGGCCTGCGAACAGATGCGCATCGGTGAGCGTGGGGCGCTCGCCGCCCTGGCCATAGCATGCAGGGCCAGGCACCGAGCCTGCGCTCACCGGCCCCACCTGCACGCGGCCGAGCGAATCGACGCGCGCAATCGAGCCACCGCCAGCGCCGATCTCGCACAACTCGACCACCGGAATGCGCAGCGGAATGCCACTGCCCGGTTTGAAGCGATAAAGCCGCGCCACTTCGAGTGAGCGCGACATATGCGGGCGGCCGTCGTCGATGAAACACAGCTTCGCCGTGGTGCCGCCGATGTCGAGCGACAACACCTGCGACAGGCCCAGTGTCTCGCTCACCTGCGCGGCCATCAGTGCGCCGCCCGCCGGGCCCGATTCGAGCAGCCGTACGGGTAGACGGCAGGCGGTTTCGACATCGCACAGACTGCCGTCGGACGTCATCAGCAAAAGCGGCGCGCGAATCAACATACTGGCAAGCGCGTCCGCGAGTCTCTCCAGATAGGACTGCATCAATGGACGGACATATGCATTCACGACGGTGGTCGAGAAGCGCTCGAATTCTCGAACTTCCGGCGACACGTCAGACGACAGGCTGATTGACAGCCGGGGCAGCCGCCGCGCGAGCCAGCGCGCTGCCTGCTGCTCGTGGCAGGGGTAGCGATAGCCATGCATGAAGCCGATGGCGATGCTTTCAATCGAGCGAGCGTCGAGCGACTGCGCAATCGCCCCCAGCGCCCTAATATCAAGCGCCTGCAGTTCTTCGCCTTGAGCGCTCATCCGGCCGGCAATCGTGAAACGCAGGTCGCGGTCAATCAGTGGCTCGGGTTGTCGCACGCGCAGATCGTAGTGATCGGCGCGCGCCTCAAAGCCGGTTTCGATGACGTCGCGGAAACCTTCTGTGGTGAGCAGCGCCGTGCGCGCGCCACGCCGCTCGATGACCGCATTCGTGGCAAGCGTCGTGCCGTGAATAATCGCGCCGAGATCGGCAGCGGCGACACCGCTCTCGCGCAGCAAATGGGCGATGCCTTCGAGCACTGCGCGCTCGGGCGCATCGGGCGTGGTGAGGCGTTTATGGGTGGTACGGTGGCCACCGGCTTCGAGCACGAAGTCCGTGAACGTGCCGCCTATGTCGACACCGAGGCGCGGTTTCAGCAATGACGCGCCTGCTTCTGCAGATTGAATCATGACGTTTTTCAGGCAAGTGACGGGCGCGTTTCGATGCGCAACCAGAGCCTGAACGATACCTGGAACAAGTCACGGCGGCGTTGGATATCGGAAGCCTATTGTTCGATACTGGCCGGGAGCGGCGCTCAGATCACGACGCTAGCGTTAGACGTCAATTCCACACTGAACGTGAAGCGGCTCCCATCCATCTCGATGGTGGCCACATGTTGCCTTCAGAGTTTCGATCGCCGGTGACTCGAAAGATGCGCTATTAGTCAACGGCTTGGCCATTCGCCTGATCCTGTTCGCATTCAAATCGGACGAGTCTTAATTGTGGAGAAGGTAGCGATCCAAGGCGTCGGATATTTGGTTTCGAGCCAAAGTTGCGCCGAGTCGCCACGCAACCGCGTCGAACCGCTCGCACTCTTCCGTTTCTGGTTCACTTGGCGATGTCAAACGTGCCGCGCCGTCATGAGCTTGGTGCGGTCAGCCATACTCACCGGGCACGATCCATACGCCTAGCTGCAGGCGACTTCACGGATCGCCCCGTAGCCCGATTGCGGAGCTACTTGGAACAGTTGAAACAGAGCGGCGAGTCGCTTCCCACGTGTTGCGGCAGGCCAAACAAGAGCGTCATCGCCAGGAACGCCGGCGTGGACCGCGACCTCTTTCATCGGAGCATTGAAGCAGCGACGATGCTGGAGACGTTCGTGAACCTGAACCGGCGTAGATAGATTCGATTTTCCGGCACTCCTACGGCGGGCAAAAGCTTGCACCACATGCAATACTCGCAGCGCGGTTCGGTTATTCCGAAATCGCCGCGCCTTACTGGGTGAATATTTCACTTTATGCGGTCGGTTGATTTCAATTTATGGTGAATGGCCACATCGTAAAGTCATTGATTTTATTGAAAACACAATTTCATTTTATGGTGTAGCCCACATGGCAGGTGGTCAGCGATTTCGTGCGCTGACCATCGTCGATGTCTTCACGCGCGAAGCGCTGGCAATCGACGTTGGTCAGCGGCTGGGAGCCTGAGAAGAGTGGCGCGATGGCCAGGTAAAGCAAGCAACAGGCGTCGCGCCATTCCATAGGTAAGACAGGCACGCCGCGCACTTTGCCCGATCTTCAACCCGTAGGGAACTTGCCCACGGCCGTAGCCGGCGAGTCTCCGAGGCTTCCCAACAGCAAAACTACAAACACGGTGAGCCGGTAAGCGATTCCCCGCGATCCGGAAGGGAGACGACAATGACCTCACGCAAGGTCGCTGGTCTCAGATGGTGGATTATTGGTCTCGTTGCTCTGGGCATCGCACTTAATTATCTTTCGCGTAGCTCACTATCCGTGGCCATCCCGGAACTGAACAGGCATTTCAGCATATCGACGCAGCAGTATTCTTACGCCGTGTCTGCTTTCCAGGCGGCTTATATGATCGTCCAGCCGTTGTGCGGTTACGTTCTGGACGCTGTGGGAACCAGGGTCGGCTTCGCCGCATTCGCCGCCGCGTGGGGAGCGGCAAACATGCTTCGTGGGCTGGCATCGGGCTGGATTTCATTGGCGCTTTTTCGGGGACTGCTCGGTGCGACCGAATCGGCAGCGATTCCGGCCGCCGTGAAGGTGGTAGCGGAGTGGTTCCCTGACAAGGAAAGATCTGTGGCTACGGGCTGGTTCAATTCGGGAACCTCCATCGGCGCCATGCTGGCGCCGCCACTGGTGGTCTGGTGCATTGTTCATCACGGCTGGCAGATGGCATTTGTGGTAACCGGTGGCCTCAGCCTGATGTGGGTGGCCATATGGCTTTCAGCGTATGACCAGCCGGAACGTCACCGCTCGATCAGCGTTGCTGAACGGGAGATGATACGGGAAGGTCGCGTAGTCACGCCGACGACAATCAGGCATCGCAAATCCATGCTGGAATCGGGCGTCCTGTGGGCGATCATGATTTCGCGGTTTTTTGCGGCGCCTGCCTGGGCGACATTCAATTTCTGGATTCCGATCTACCTGTCCACGGTCCGGCACATGAGCCTTAAGGATATTGGGATGTTCGCATGGATGCCGTTCCTCGCAGCCGATCTGGGCAGCATCGTCGGAGGCTACCTTTGCCCCTTTTTCAAGAGATGGTTGCGGGTTGAGCTTGTCGCCTCCCGGAAACTCGTCGTTACCATCGGCGCTATATTGATGATAGGTCCCGCATGCGTCGGGTTAGCTTCGAATGGGTATGTCGCGGTGGTTCTTTTCTGTATCGGTGGCTTTGCTCATCAGGCGCTGTCCGGAGCGCTTATCACATTGCCGGTAGATGTCTTCCCGCGCGGCGATGTGACAACTGCGAGCGGACTGGCCGGGACGGCCGCCTGGCTCGGCAGTACGATCTTCTCGCTACTGATCGGAACGCTGGCAGCGAAAGTTGGATATGACCCACTGTTTGCCTGCCTGGTCGTGTTTGACCTGCTTGGCGCCACCGTTCTCTGGTTCATGGCGCCGCGTCAGAGCCACCGACCTGCTCACGCGGATCTGGAAGAGAAAAGCATGACGGATTAACCTATGATGCTTATGCATTCCAAAACCAACGCGGACAGACCCCAACGGGAAACGCTCCATTTAGTCAGGCGCGTATTGCCTATCCAATGACATTGGAGACGGCGCCGGTCCAACGCGTCGAAGTCTAACGGGCAAACAGCCTGATGACCCCTGCCTCCACCACCTTTGTGATCTCCTCCATCCGCCAGGTGATGTGAGTCTCGACCAGCTCCCGGCAACGGGCGCTGTCACGCGCTTCAATCGCATCGAGAATGTCTAGGTGTTCTGCGAACGCGTCGTGCCCGCGCTCCTGCAGATCCACCCAGCGCACAAAATGAATCCGCGCATTGATGCTATACAAGGAGCGGACCATCTCGTTGTTGCCCGACAGCGCAACCAGGCGAACGTGAAACTCCTCATCCTTGGCGACGAGTTCATCCGCCGGCACTTTGCCCTTGATCTTCAGGACGTCCTTCCAGAATTTGCGGAGCGCCTTGATGTCCTTGTCGTCGGCGCGATCGGCAGCCAGCACGATCGCTGCCGCCTCAATACTGCGGCGCAGTTCATAAAGATCGAACACGTCCTGCCGGTCCAGTTGGCGGACATAAAAACCGCGGTTGGGCACAAAGCTCAACAGGTTTTCCGCGACCAGCCGGTTGAGCGCTTCGCGCAAAGGCGTACGGCTCACGTTGAAGCGCTCGGCCAGCTCGAGTTCGTTCACCCGCTCACCTGGACGGATGGTGTACAACACGGCAATCTGCTTTAACTGCTCGTACAGATCGTTGACAGTCAGCCCCGCGCGTTTCGGTGCACTCGTTTCGCGTACGCGCGGGCGGTCCTCGCGAATCAGGGAAGTGTAGCGGGCCATGTCTCCGTCAACCTCGTATCGTCGTCGCACTCAGGCCGCTATCTTACCGCGCCCGCTGGCTGCAAACCGACCCGCCTCCCTTGCCCCGCTTACACGGTGAACAAACGCCCAAACTGAGGCAACGAATCAGCCACGCCTGCGAGGCGCAGCGCATGCCAGGCCATCGCATGATTGCTCGAAGTGACCGGCTTGCCGATCTGCGCCTCGATATCCGCAACCACCGCGGCGAGGCGCAGACTCGTGCACGACACGAACACGGCCTCTACGTCGTCTCTTTTGCCGACTTCCGACACCGCGCGCCGCAGCGACGCTTCGTCAATGCGCGCCACTTCGTTGTCGTTGCCGTGCTCGAATGATCCCATCACGACGACGTCGATGCCACGCGCGGCAAGATACGCCGCCATCGACTCGTTGATCTCGCGCACATACGGCGTCAGCAGCGCAATCCGTTTTACGCCGAGCGTTTCGAAGCCCACCCGTGCGGCGGTGATCGGCGTCGTGCACGGCACGCCCGGCCGCACTTCGCGGATGCGCTCGAACACCGTCTCCTCGCCGATCACCATCGAAGCCGACGTACAACCGAATGCGACCACGTCAATGCGTTCGCCGGGACGGATCAGCGCGACGCCGGTCCCGATTCGCCCCTCCATTTCGGCGAGCGTTTGCGGCGAGATATCTGCCGAGTTGAACACGCGGCTCTCGTAGAATGCCACGCCGTCGATTGCGAGCAGCTTGCGCCACTCATGCTCGATGGTGTGATCCGTTGCGAGCACAATCAGACCGATTGCAGCGCGCCGAGCGATGCCTTCATCCAGCGAGAAGTCCAACCGCATATAACTGTCGAGCGTATCGATTGAGTTCATGGCAGCGTCAGTCCTGTGAGATCGAGTTCCGGTTCACGTCCCTGCATGAGGTCGGTAAGCAGTCGGGCGGTGCCGCACGACATGGTCCAGCCCATATGCCCGTGTCCGGTGTTCAAATAGAAATTTCGATGCGCGGTGCTCCCGATGATCGGCGTGCCTTCGGGCGTCATGGGGCGCAGACCGGCCCAGTACGATGGCCGCTCGTAATTCGCACCGTTGGGAAACAGCTCGTGCGCGGCCTGCAGCATGTGCCGGAAATCTTCCGGCGTGTGCCGCGTGTCGAATCCCGCGAATTCGGCGGTCGCCGTAAAGCGCAACCGGTTGCCGAAGCGGGCCCAGGCGGTCAGGTTGTTCTCGTCTACCCCGCC
This sequence comes from Paraburkholderia sp. XV, assembly GCF_020177535.1. Lineage (NCBI taxonomy): Bacteria > Pseudomonadati > Pseudomonadota > Betaproteobacteria > Burkholderiales > Burkholderiaceae > Paraburkholderia > Paraburkholderia sp. XV. The sequence continues at coordinate 55,995 of NZ_JAGUUD010000029.1, forward strand.
GACATCCGGCGGCGTGTTGCCCGCTTCGATCGGCAGCGTCACCGAATAGCCCTTTACCGGATACACCGGCAGCCGATAGCCGAGCTGCCGCGCCACGAATGGCGAGAACGAACCGAGTGCAAGCACATAGCGATCCGCGCTCAGACGTCCGCGCGACGTCTCGACGTAATCGACGCGATCGGCACTCGCACTGAGATGCTTGATCGCGGTGTCGAACAGGAAGGTCACACCGAGTTGCATGCAACGTTCGTAAAGCGCTTTGGTGAACAGATGCGCGTCGCCGCTCTCATCGCTCGGGCAATAAATCGCGCCCGCCAGTTTGTCGCCCGACGCAGTCAAGGCCGGTTCGCGTGCGATGGTCGCCTGGCGGTCCAATGTTTCAAGCGGCAAACCGTTCTCGGCGAGAATCGACATATTGGCGACGCCGCGTTCAAACGAAGCCTGATCGCGGTACACATACAGCAGCCCGCGGCTGATCCGGTCGTAGGCCAGGTTTTCCGCGGTGGTCACAGCCTGCAGTTGCGCCTGCGAATATCGACATAACCGCACCTTGCGCGACGTGTTGAGCCGCGACTTTTCCGCCGTGCAGTTCTGCAGGAACTGCCAGCACCAGGCCCACATGCGCCAGTCTGGGTGCCACTTCAGGCGCAACGCCTGCCCCTCGCTATACAGCGACTTCAACATGATTTTCGGTGCGCGCGGCGACGCCCACGTATATGAGTGTCCGGGCGCGACAAGCCCCGCATTCGCAAAGCTGGTTTCGAGCGCGACGCCGGGCTGGCGGTCCACGACCGTCACCTCCTCGCCCGAGCTCGCCAGAAAATACGCCGTCGTCGTGCCGACGATGCCGCCTCCTAGTACGACCGTCTTCATCGATACCTCCCTAGACTGCCGCGATGACCGCGATTTCAACCGTGTATTGCGGGAACGCGAGTTTCGATTCGACGCAGGCACGTGCCGGCGCGTCGTCCTTCGGCACCCATGCGTCCCACACCTCGTTCACCTCGGCGAAGGAACGGTAATCGGCCAGCCAGATATTGGCCGAGAGAATCTTCGTCTTGTCCGAACCCGCCTCTTCGAGCAGACGGTCGATCCTGGAGAGAATCTGCGCCGTCTGGCCTTTGACATCAAGGCTCGTGTCGTCCGCAACCTGACCGGCCATGAAGCCGAGATTGCCGAAGACGACCAGTTGACTCATTCGTGCACCCGCTTGAAAGCGCTTGATCTGCATGTGTGGCTCCGTAGTAAACGTAATGGGCTTCGGGTAATCAGGCGGCAGCGCGACCGCCGAGATAGAGACTGCGCATGTTGTCGCTCGCCAGCAGATCGGACGCGCGTCCTTGCAGCGCGATCTCGCCCATTGCCAGCACGTAGGCGCGATCGGCGATACGCAGTGCTTCGACGGCGTTCTGCTCCACCATCACGACAGCAATGTGTTCACTGTCGCGGGTGCGCACAATGGCGTCGAAGACTTCGCCGACCATCCGCGGCGAGAGTCCTGCGGACGGCTCGTCGAGCAACAGCAGGCGCGGACGCGGCATGAGAGCACGTGCGAGCGACAGCAACTGGCGTTCGCCGCCGGACAGTGCGCCGGCCATCGCCAGATAGCGCTGTTTGAGTACGGGGTAAAGCGCGCAGAGTTGCTCGATCCGGCCATCGCGTTCGCGGGTCGAGAGAAACTGGCCGCCCAGCAGCAGGTTCTCGCGGACGCTCAGTGCACCGAACACGTTGTCGGTTTGCGGCACAAAACCCACGCCATGAGCGCGGACCTTGTGATGCACCGGCACGCGGGTCAGATCCTCACCCGCGATCATCACTCGGCCTTCGCGCGGAATTACAAAACCGGCCATCGACTTCAACAACGTCGACTTGCCGCAGCCGTTGGGGCCGAGAATCGTGACAATCTCGGTTGGGCCGACCGACATCGCGATGCCGCGCAGAATATCGACGTCGCGCGTGTAGCCGGCCGTGATTGATTGAAGTTCGATCACGATGCCTCCGCGAGACGGTGCGTGTTGCGCGAGCCGCCGAGATACGCTTCGAGCACGCGCTCGCTTTGCTCCAGTTCCGACGGCGCGCAATTGGCGATCAGGTTGCCGCGGTCCAGCACGACGCAACGCGTGCACAAATCGCGTATGAAATGCATGTCGTGCTCCACAACGATCAGCGTCACGCCCGCCTGCCGAATCCGTTTCAACTGGGTGACCAGGTCGTTGCGCAAGTTGGGATGAACGCCTGCCGTCGGCTCGTCGAGTAGCAACACACGCGGTTCACTCATCATCGCGCAGGCAATAGCGAGCAGCTTTTTCTGGCCCCCGGAGAGTGAGGCGGCAGAGAGATTGGCGACTTTGGTCAATAACAGATCGTCGAGTAAGACCCTGGCCCGCTCCCGCGTGCGGGCTTCGAGCTCGCGCACCGGTCGCAAGCGCAGCAAGGCGGCGAGCGGGCCATGCTGCGCGATTGAGGCGGCCATGGCCACCTCGAGCGCCGTCATGCGGGCCGGCATCGCCGGCAGCTGGAACGTGCGGCGCACACCCAGCCGTGCGATGGCGCTGGCGCCGAGCCGGTCGACGCGTGCACGGTCGACGAGAATTTCGCCGCCATCGCAAGACGTAAAACCCGTGATCGCATTGAGCAAGGTGCTTTTGCCCGAGCCGTTCGGTCCCAGCAAGCCGACAATCTCGCCCGCCTGCACCTGAACACTCATGCCGCTCAAGACCTGATTGCCGCCGAACGCTTTCGAGACGTTTCTCACTTCGAGAAGGGGGGGTATGAGCCGGTTCATTGCGCCACTCCGAGACGTTCCGGCAGCAGCCCGCGCGGACGCCAGATCAGGCATGCCAGCAACAACACGCCGGCGATGCCAAGCCGCACCGCACCCGCCATATCGCTGCCGATCCCCAATGCGTCTTTCAGGAAAGGCACCGACGAGTACACCGCCTGCACGACGAAAGCGCCGCAGATTACGCCCAGCCCGTTGCCGAGTCCGCCGATCATCACCATCGTCCAGATCAGAAAGGTCTCGGAGGCCAGCATCGAATCCGGACCGACGAAACTCGTGTACCAGGTCAGCAATGCGCCCGCCAGCGCCGCCGGAACCGCAGCGGCGACCGACGCTTGCGTCTTTAGCGCAATCAGGTCGTAGCCGAACGCGGTGGCGAGCGCGGGCTCTTCGCGCATCAGCTTCAACGCACGGCCGAATCGTGCGCCGGCCAGTCGGCGCGACGCGCAGTAACACAGCAGCAGGCACACCGCGACCAGCGCCAGAAACGCCCACTCGCCCTGCGCACCGCCTGGCGTCGGAAATAGTGCGGCGATGCCGCCAATGCCTTGCGCGCCGCCGGTCAGCCAGCCTTCGTTGAGCGCGATGGTGCGGAGAATTTCGGCCAGTGCGAGCGTTGCGATACCCCAATAGTCCGACGACAGATTGCGCCCGAGCCTCGCGATCACCACGGCCAGCACGCACGCCGAAGCGACCGCCGCCACGAGTCCGACGCCTTGCGGCAATCCGGCGTTCGACACGATACCGGCGGCGTACGCCCCCAGCCCGGCGAACGCGACAAAGCCGAAATTGACGAGGCCCGCGTATCCGGCCTGCAGATTCAGACCTAACGCCATCAGGGCATAGATGCCGGCAATCGTCACGAAATGAACGATGAAACTAGACACGACGCACCTCTCTGTCGAAGAGTCCGTACGGGCGCACCAACAGCGCGACAAGCAGCACTGCGAACGAAGCGGCACTGATATACGTCACCGGCAGAAACACCAACTCGCGTCCGAACAGGAAACCGAAATCAGTGTTGGTGACGAGCGTTTCGGCCAGTGCGATCAGCAACGCGCCAGCGGCCGCACCGAGTGGATTGCCGAGTCCACCGAGAATCGCCGCGGCAAAAACCGGCAGCAACAGACCATTGCCGAGATTCAGATGGACCTCTTCGGTGAGTCCCAGCATCGTGCCGCCGAGCGCGGCGAGCGCGCCGCTCGCAAACGTCACGATGGCCGTGACGCGATTCACATCGATACCGGTTGCGAGCGCGAGGGGCCGGTTCGACGCCAGAGCGCGCATTGAGCGGCCCAGGTTGGTGCGAAACAGCAACGCACTGAAGAGCGCTAGCACTGCGACGCCACAGCCAATCGACGCGAGTTGCGCGCTGGCCAGCGGCACCCCGGCGATCATCAACGGCGCGCTGACCTCGAATGCATAGTGCAGGGGGCTGGAACCGGCACAGGCCAGCACGACCGCCACGATGATCATCGACACCGCGAGCGAGCCGATCATTGCGTTGGCGCTGCCCCGCTGCAACAAGCGGGCGAAGACGAACTGGTTCAACAGCACCGCGAACGTGCCGAGCACCAGACACGATACGCCTAGCGCCACCGCGAACGGCATGCCGGCGCGCTGACAGCCGAGCGTGATGAACGCGCCGAGCATCGCATATTGCACGTGGGCGATGTTCGGGAAGCGCACGAGGGAATACAGCGTCGATAGGCCCACCGACACCAGCAACAGGTCGGCCGAGCGAAGCAGAACGTCGATCAGGAATTGCAGCATGTTCAGCCCCTTGTACGAGCGTGATGAAGGTGTCTTGAAGGCGTCTTCAGCGCGCCACGACGGTCTTGTCGTACTTCACCTTCTCGTAGGGTTGCTGTTCACGCTGGCCGACTGCGTCGAATGCAATGGCGCCCGTGGCACCGCTCCAGGATTTGCCGACATCGGCCATCGCGGCCTTCACTTTTGCCGGATCCAGCGATTGCGCCTTGTTGATCGCCGCGGCCGACAGCATCGTCGCGTCATACGCATAGCTGCCAAACGACGATTTCACAGACTGCTTATAGGCCTTTTCGTAAGCGTCCTCGTAGAACTTGCCGTTATTGCCGACCGACGCGACCTCGATACCCAATTGTCCCTGCGCGATCTGTGCAGGCGTGTCGCTCGTACACATCGTCAGATAAATGCCATACCACGGCTTCTTGCTCAGGCCGAGTTCGTAGGCCTCGCGATTGATCGTCGCCGCTTCCTGGCCGTAGGCGCTATAGACGAAACCGTCGGGTGCGGCGCGGCTCATCTGCTGCAGTTCCCGGCGATACGTCGACTGCCCTTCCGTGTAAAGAACCTCCGACACAATCATTCCACCGAGAGTGGCAAAGCGCTTCTTGAACTCGGTGGCGATGCCCTGCCCGTATGAATTGTTCGGCACGATCAACGCAACCTTGCGCATCTTCAGGTCGTACATGTCCTGCGCAGCGAAACGTGCCGACAGGTCGTCGAGGCCGATCACGCTAAACGAGCCTGCCCCCACCTTGCGCACGGCAGGACTCGACGAACCAATGTTCACGTGCACACCACCCTGCTTCACGACGAACTGGCCCATCGGAATCGTGATTCCCGATGAGAACTCGCCAAGCACAACCGGCACCTTGTCGACGCTCACAAGCTTGCGCGCTGCGTCGAGCGCGGTATTCGCCGTGCCGCCGGAATCTTCGATGCGCACGTCAAGCTTCTGCCCCATCACGCCGCCCTGCGCGTTGATCCTCTCGACCGCCAGTTCGATTCCGCGGCGCTGATCTTCGCCAATCGATGCACTCGAACCAGTCAACGGCAACACCGCGCCGATGCTGACTTCTGCCTGCGCGTGAACTGCACCTGCGAGTGCTACCAATGCGACTGCGGACCGCCATTGATTCAGCTTCATCATCGACCTCGATCGAAGGGGTTGAGGGAAATGGAACGCTTGTCTGCGCACATAAGTGTGCACACTAATGCGTAAAAAAATAAGTTGCAACGCAATACCCGGGCTGATCGATCGATATAAATATCTATAAATATCAATCGCTTACGCAAAATATCAAAGGCTGACAACGACATTGCACCGCAAAAAATTATTTATTTTTCGCTCGCCGACGCTGCGGCGATCGACTACTTTATGGCTCACCGAACCCGGCGATCATCGAACTCGCCGCACAGGGCAACACCTATGGATCCGTCTCAGACCATTCTCAGCAACCGCCCGCCAGAGCCTGCTGCAGCGCCGTTCGTTAGCGACGCGCAGACGGCCGCCGGCACACCGGTAAGCGAACGCGGCGGCGCCATGACGCTCGTCGCGGTAGCCGCCGGTTTCGTCATGGCGATGCTCGACGTCACGATCGTGAACGTCGCGCTGAAACCGATGCAGATCAGCCTGTCGATGTCGTTCACCGCGCTGGTGTGGGTCGTCGACGCTTACACGCTGAGCTTCGCCGCGTTACTGCTGCTCGGCGGCGCTTTCGCCAACCGGATCGGCGCCAAGGCCGTCTATCAAAGTGGTCTTGCCACATTCGTGGTCGCTTCGCTGCTCTGCGGCTTCGCGATCACACCCGCCATGCTCCTCTGCGCGCGTCTGCTGCAAGGCGTCGGTGCGGCGCTCTTCATGCCGAGTTCGTTGAGCCTGCTGACCGAAGCTTTTCCTGCGGGAGCGCGTCGCCGCAAAATGATCGGCATCTGGGGCGCGCTCGTCTCCACAGCGATGGCACTCGGTCCGCTGTGCGGCGGCGTGCTGATCGCGCGGTTCGGCTGGCGCTGCATTTTCTGGGTCAACCTGCCGATTGGCATCGTGGGCCTGTGGCTCACCGGCCGCTACGTCGCGCCTTCGCCGCGCTTGCTGGCACCGCTGAACTTGCCGGGACATTGCTGCGGCGCGATCGCGCTCGCGTCCTTGAGCTATGCGCTAATCGAGGCGCCGGCCTCAGGTTGGGAAGCACCGGCGATTTTCGGTAGCGCCATGGCCGCCGTCGTGGCGGCTCTCGCCTTCGTCTTGCTCGAACGGAACGGTCAGCACAGGATCTTTCCGCACGCCTTGATCGAAAGCCCCGCCTTCATGGGTGGCACGACGATTGGCCTGCTCATCAACTTTGCGGTGATCGGCGCGCTGTTTTTGTTGAGCCTGTATCTGCAGCATCAACGCGGTCTGCTGCCTCTGGAAGTCGGACTGCAACTGTCGCCGCTCATGCTGCTGTTTGCGATCGGCAATCTCTTGTCTGCGCGGGTGAGCCACATGTTCGGCGCGCGACATGGATTGCTCGGCGGCGTAGTGCTTGCAGCACTCGCGTCGCTGGCGCTTGTGCTGATCGGGGCGATGCCGTATTGGATGATCGTGTGCTGCGTCGGTCTGGCCAACCTCGGCGCGGGTGAAGCGATTCCTGCGATGAACCTCGCAGTGATGCAGAGTGCAGGATCGTCCCATTCGAACACCGCGGCAGCCACGCTCAATGCAAGTCGACAGATCGGATCGCTGCTGGGTGTGGCCGCTGTGTCGATCGTGCTGCAGGCGGCGGGCTCGCTTGTGATGGGCTATGCTGTCAGCTTCGGCGTGATTGCTGCAGCGTTTTTCGGCGCCGCAGCGGTGGCCGTATCAGCGTTTCGTGATTGAGAAGTGAGGCCTCTCGCACCGAAGCAGCGGTCTCCGATGCGCAATCTTACGAATCCAGCCAGCTATCGTAGCGCTGGACCCACTCAAGCTCATACACAGCAGCCTACGGCACAACATAAACCAGTCATCGGCGGTTTTTCGGATTGAACGCGCAGCCCCGATGCATGACGCCACGATAATCGGAGTCGGTTGACGACCGCTGAAGTCGTGTAGGTTTCGGCTTTCCGGACGATCTTGTGGTCACTGAGGCAACGTCGACTTCCTGTCGCTCCTCGGTTCGCTCGAGGGTACCAATCGGATAGCACTGTGACCGCTTGCAACAGGTGCTCCCTATATCAAACGTCGTCAGGCCCACAGTGTGTAACCTCTGTCGTTTGGGCGTATCTTTACAGAAGACGGAGCGTCTGTTCACCGGTTTCTGCCGGACCGCAAGCGCGGTACGCCACTTACAGAGGATGCCTTTATGGTCGTACCACTGCGCGCCGGCGCTTATGATTGAACATCTCAGGATCCACCGACATGTCACCGGTCGCGATTGCTTCGGCAAGCCTGAACGCAGGGCGCAACTGCTCGAGATCGTCTTCCCCAAGATTGCACTCGTCGTGAAACAAGGCACGCCATGAGGTGTGAACCGTATTCGCCATGTCGCGAAGCGTCTCCCACGCCTGCGCGTGATCATAAGCAAAAACCGGCGCGTCCAAAACCAGATTCTCCGGGGAGGCAACACGGCTGTGCCTGCTTACCATCATGGCCTGGACTAGCGGTGTCTGAGGAATGGCAACGATATCGTACGCTGGCGACAGCACCCACCTGCCATTCCGATAGAGCAATCCATGATTTCGCGGGTGATCGTCATAGTTGCCCACCAGGGCATTGAACGCCATTCTGCGCCACAGTTCCTGTTGCTGATCGTCAGCCCCTTGATGTCGATGATCAGCGGACCATCGCCGTAACTCATGAGCAAGCTTGGGATAAGAACGGTCCGGACTCTCTCGCGTAGTATCGCTATCCAGGCGCAACACCGTCGCGGCGCTTGCAAAGAACGTGCGCGCGACACAGCCGTGGATGACCTCACGATCAAAACGCTTGACCAATACGACTTCATGCGCGCCAACGCGCTCAAACTTCACCTCTGCAACATTGACTTTGCAGCGCTGCGCGAGCTTCATCGCAACGTACTCTCGTGCCGGTAAAAGCCGTGCGCCGTTGCGGGGCTGCAATTTCGCGATCCACCACTCAGTCTTACCATCGATCTCGCGCGAGACCGTTAGCTTCGGCTTTTCGCCGCCGAGGCTGGTGCCATCGTCGTCGCCCGTCAACTGCCGCACGAGACCGGTGATTGACTCACCGATATCCGTCCTGGCCAGTCGGCTCCTGAGTTCATCCTCGGACGGCGGGACGAAGGAAATTTTCTTTCCGATCTCGTCGGGGCGGCACACTTCGATCGCCCCCACGCCATCTCCGGTGGCGAGATCCATTCGCTCTATCTCGTTGAGCGTCCTGTTACCGTGCTTCGCGTTCAACAGGTCAAGGCCAAAGCCCTCCGGCGCCGCGTCCCGTAATACCCCGAAGACGCCATTCATCGCGCTGGTGGTTGCAGGTTTTTTCGACCTCGTGAACGGCAAATTTATGGGATCAATCGGAATGGCCTCATCCTTTCGCCCGAGATAGTCGGCAGAGTAGGCGAATTTCCCGAAGCCGGGCTCCCAGGAAAACGTCCCGCACTCAACTGGCGACACTGAGCCGGGGAGCCACACCCAAACCGGACGTACCTGCTCACCCATGGGCACGTCTCCCACCGCGCTTGAAGCGGTTGATTGCCGCCCGTTTTATGTCCGGGACTTCGTCGGGGCGCAGAGCGTCGCGAAGTCCCCCCAGAAGATCCAACACCCATAGCGCAGTGAGCACCTGGCCAAATCCAACGGAAGGTCTCCCTTTCTCAATGTTGACTACCGTATTGACACTTGTCCCCATTTTCGAAGCGAGGTCAGACTGGGTCCATTCCCTCGCCCGCCGAGCAAGGGCCACAGTCTCGCCGAGAGAGCTGACGACCTCTTCCGCCTCGAAAGGTAGGAGGTCAGCGTGCAGCGCTTTTTTCACAATAAACTCAAAGAAAATTGGTTCAAATTTGAGTTTATACAAAATTGGCAAAATTCCAAAGGACTTCCCGAATCTTTCTGAACGGGCGCGCCATTCCCATTGCTTACTTCGTACTCTCGGCCACCCTCCTCCCCGCGCCGCCTTTTAAACGCTGCTACCGGCGTCCTCAAACACCCATAAATTCGACGAGGAAGCACACAGGTAGCTCGGAGGCAGGCAGCGTGCGTTCATATTTGGGGACGCACCATGGCGACGATGGCGAAATGGAAGTCAATGGAGGCGATTACTTAGCGAGCAGGCGCGACTGCATCGAAACAACCAGGCTTGCAGGACTCGTAGATTCCCGCCGCTGCCACAGCCTGCTTGGGCAGGAGGTCCGAGGGCAGCCCCTTTTGGGCAGAAGGACAGAATGCTGGTGAACATGCTTGGTCATCCCCATGTTTGCGGGCGGGATATAGTCAGCGACCACACCTGAATGAACGCACCTCGATACGATGCAACTTGGTCGGTAAGCCACACTCGCCGAGGCACCACCAACACCCGATCGTCCGTGGACATGCGTATTATGGATGAGCGTTTAACACCCGTGCGTTCGCCCGCCACGCGATCGAGCCAGTCATCGCAGTTGCGCTCTTTGCCGACACGCAGGCGGGCGGCCTTTATCGGTGAGCTACAGGATCATTGTCAGCGCCGCCACGATCGCGTGGGGGCGCTTCTCGGACGTTTTCCAGTTCACGTTCAACCGCCCCTCGCATTCCTAGGTGGGCAAAAGACCTGCTTTACGATAGCTGTTGATCATGGCGTCATAGAGGGAAAGATCGGCACGGCTCCTGGCAATAAGCTGAGCGCCGGCAATCGAGGCAAAGATGGCCCGCGCCCGGGGCTTGCTCTCGCGGGCACCGACCAAACCCGCCGCGGAAAGTAGCTTGCTCAGCCACGCCACATTCACGTCGGCGAAAGTCCGGACTTCCTTCATCACGACTTCCGGAAGGTCGTCAGTTTCAGCAGCCATAAAACTACAAAGACATATACGGTTGCCGCTCTCCAACGCTTTTCGGAAAGTATCGGGATAGTGACGCAGACAGTGCAATGGATCCCCAGACTTTGCCAGCATCTCATCCAGCGCTGCCGAAGAATCTTGCCAGTATCGCCTCGCGACAGCCGCACCGAGATCCGCCTTGCTCCCGAAATGATGGTAGATGCTCGCGGCCTTGATACCTACCGCTTCGGCAAGGTCGCGATAGTTCAGCCCGTTATAGCCGTGCGTCTGGGCGAGGCTCGTAGCAGCAGTAAGGATTTTCTCTTTCGAGTTCGGGCTCGCCTCGTTCTTCACGACCTTCGCCTCCATACAGGAAAGTGGCATATTGACCAAGACATTATAGCTTAACCGACCTAGGCTAGCGAACGTTAGGTATATTCATGCGTCGCGCGTTTTCCATCGCCTGCGTGTTTGACCGCATCCGGTGCGCTCAAGGAATCACCATCGCAAACATTCCCGATTATTCACGCACTGGATCACTGAGCATTCAGCGCCTCTGTCGCCGTAGAATCGGCAACATGATTGGGCTACGCATCGGCGCCATTGTCCGATACCACATTAGGCAAACTGGTTTCATCTGCTTGCGACACGGCCAGGCCGAGCTCAATTTTCGGAGTCGTGGCGTTTTGGGGGGCAGTCGGAAGCAGAGAAGGCAGACGGTTGGCAATCTCTCGGGGAGACTGCCTGATCACGCCGAGTATCGCCGCCGGCGAGCGATTGGTCAGGTCCGAGGGGGGCCTCAGAGAGGCATTCAGCTGAATGCCAGCCTTAGTGTGCCGCAACCGCAAAGGAACGTCCAAGTATATATTCGAGCACCCGCAGAGACTATGTGGCGGTATCTCGCCGAATGGATCGTATGGGCCCGGCCCAATACCAGTCAATAACCGTCATGCGTAAAGACCCGAAGATCGAACAGGCCCGCTTGCCTGCGGGTATCCAACGGATGCCCTCCTACGATCAAGCAGATTTTGCCGACGCATTTTCGGTCGATCTGCCGGAGGCCGCGTTCCACGACGCGGAATTTATCGCCCGGCGGATCCTCGACCATCAGCCAGAATGGATTACGGCGCTGCTGAGGTTGCGCGACCTGCTGGTACGGCCACTTGGTCTAAAGCGCGCCGGGGACCTCTGGGCCGCAAGCGGCGACAGGATAAACATTTTCCGTGTATTCGGTCGATATTCGAATGAGATCGTGCTCGGGGAGGACGACAGGCATCTGAATTTCCGCGTGTCGGTACTCGTGCAGCCACCATCCGATGAACATCCCCGCCGGGTAGTCGTGACAATGCTCGTTTTCTACAACTGCCTGCTCGGCCGCGTCTATATCGCGTTCATCGCGCCGTTCCATCGCATGGTCGTGCGAGGCTCGCTTCGTCAAGCTCAGAAGATCGGATGGTCCGCCTTGAGCGGATGCGGACATCGGTGTTGCGACGAGGCGTCGTCGCCTATTTGTAGTCGTCGGGCACCCCAGTGGTGGGCGGGCCTGAAATAGAGCGCGACGACCCCGCGGCGACTTCCTCGACGAACGGCGGCGGCCATGCGCCCCCGGAACAGGAACGTATTGGAAACGACGACAGTGCCCGGCTTCAACTTCCGATCGAGCAGATTGCTCAGTCCCGGCATGACGGACGGCATCAGATAGCCAACGATCGCGTGGGCGCTGCGACGATTACTGCGATGGAAGTTGCCCCATCTGAGCGTAACGTTCGGCAATCCAGAGACTCTCAGGCGCGATATCAAATACGGAAACAGCGATATCTCGATCCCTTCGATCGTCGCTTCGGGAAATGCGCGTGCGACTGCAACCACCAGCGCGCCCCACCCGCTTCCCAGATCGATGATCACGGCAGACCGGGCAAGATTCGCGTGCTTGAGCAGCGCAATGACGTCGGAGGCCTCAACGCGCCTCGACGAACGTGTCGGCACGCCTGTGAGCGCCGTGAAAATCACGAGAGAGAGGCCCGCGAGCACCGTCAGGGCGACGGCCGCATACGACAGCAGCGTCATCATCAACGCGAAATGCGCGGCAGCAGCAGGTACGACGCATGATCCCCACCGGTCGCGACCGTGTTCGTTCCGCCATACAACGTGGCGTTTCGGTTCGGATGAGCGGCGAAAAAGAGCCTGAGTTATGGGCATCGGGAAGCGCGTAATCGTCAGCCTGCACAATGTTCGCATCCGATCCGTATCCGAAATCCCTGCCCTGGATCGTCAACGCAAGTCGATAGCCCTTTGGAATGACGATGCTCGTCGGCCCGGTAAATTCGACGTCGACGGGATAGAGCTGCCCGGGCGTCATCGGCTCAGAAGCGAGATGCCTGTCACGCGTGGGCCCGCCGCGACGAGTTCGCGAACGACGGCGGAACCGATGAAGCCCGTCGCGCAAATGATGAAGATCCGCATGGCTGTCTCTTTCGGTCTCGCTTCAATGGGACGGGCCAGCCGGCTTCATTTCGAAGTAACCGGGATCAGCAAGATCCGCGAGGAGACCCCGGTGCCGCGGCGTCCAGCCGAGGATCGCCTGCGTGTGACGGCTTTCCGCAGGGGCGTCGATCGCCACGAAGGGGGCAAACCATCCGAAATGCGCGACGGCTTCTTCCTCAGAAAGAGAAACCAGCGGCAGACCAAGGCTATCGCTTATCGCCGCGGCGATATCCCTGAGCGCCACGCCCATTTCGCCGATTGCATGGAACGGCCCCGCTGTCACATTCTCGAGAGCGAGACGGTAGACGCGGGACGCATCGAGCCGATGAACGGCCGGCCAGCGGTTGAGCCCATCGCCCACATAGGCCGACACGCCCTTCTCGCGCGCAATGGCCGCGAGACGCGGCACAAAACCGTGGTCGCCCAGACCATGAACCGATGGCGCAAGGCGTATTGTGGTGGCGCGTACGCCCCGCTCGCTCAACTCCCTCACGGCCGCCTCCGACGCCCGGGGGAATCGCTCTGAAACCGGTGGCGCGACGTCTTGCTCCGTCGCGATCCGGCCCGTGGCCAACAAGACCACGCCGGAGGTAACGAGGAACGGGCGGTCCGATCCTTCGAGCGCCGCACCGATCGCTTCGATCGCCCGCCGTTCTACGGCGCTGTTCTCGGCAAAGCGGGACCAGTCGTGATTGAACGCGGTATGTATCACTGCATCGGCTTCGGAAGCGCCTTCTTGCAGGCGCCTGGTATCTTCGAGCGACCCCACGAGCGTCCGCACGCCGCCCGTATCCAGATCGGCGGCCCGCTCTACTGACCGGACCAGGCCCGTGACCTGATGCCCTGCCCCGAGCAATTCACTCACAACCGCGGAGCCAACCCAGCCGGTCGCCCCGGTCACGAATATTTTCATCGCACCTCTCCTGTTCAGTTATGGGTACAGCATAGGACGTTGAACCGGAACGATCCATGCCTTAGAGTTCGTTTCTGGTATTCAATCGTTCG